>JAMWDC010000242.1 GCA_023819025.1 Candidatus Omnitrophota bacterium
TTTTTAATTCCGAGATCGCAGATTGATTGCGTTCACGTTTTTTGGCGTCACTACGCATTCGCTTTTTGGCGGATTGGATAATTGGCATGGGAGAAACCCCGTCTTTCAAAAAAAGTGGTGAAACTGTAACACAGCCGATGGACTCTGTCAATCGTAAGATCGCGTCCTCGTCGAAGCGGGGTTTGATCCAAGCCGCGGGATTGATGGGCGGCATGACCCTGTCCAGCCGGATTTTAGGGATGATCCGGGATATTTTCAGCGCCAAAAGTTTCGGTACCACCTGGCAGTGGGATAGTTTTATTTACGCCTTTCTATTGCCCAATTTTTTCCGGCGCTTGATAGGCGAGGGTGCCCTCTCAAGTGCCTTCATCCCGGTTTATAGCGAGATCCATCACCGGGACGGACAAGCTGAGGCCTTCCGTTATGCCAATGGGGTGATTACGGTTGTTTCGTCCATTCTGTTGGCTGTTTTGTTGGCGGTTGAGATATTCCTTAACGTGATCTTGCGAAATGTCGTTGTCCCCGAACGCCTTACCCTCACCTTGGATCTTTTGCGTTTTTTATTTCCTTACCTTTGGTTTATGAGTCTATATGCTTTGGGGATGGGGATCCTTCATTGCCACCGTCATTTTTTTACGCCGGCGTGGGGGCCGATCATTCTGGATGTCGTATGGATTGCAGGTTTGGTTTGGATTGTTCCGCATGTCGGCTCTGATTTGGGCGTTCAATTGCGATGGCTGTCCTTGGTTATTTTGATTTCGGGGCTTTTTCAGTTCGCGGTCGAAATCCCGCCCTTAGTCCAGAGAGGTTTTCGGTTTTCCCTAGTTTGGGATTGGGGCCATTCCGGCTTAGTGAAAAGCTTTCGTCTTTTTCTCCCGTCGGTCCTGAGCTTTGCCGTGATTCAGATCAATATTTTGGTCGATATGACGCTCGGGTTTATCATCGGGCCCGGCGCCAATTCCAGCCTCTGGTACGGCACCCGGTTGATGCAATTTCCCTTGGGGGTTTTTGCCATCGCGATGGGGACGGCGCTTCTGCCCATGATGTCGGATCAAACGGCAAGACAGGAGCTCGACAAGGCTCAGAAAACATTGTCCTTTGCTCTGCGAAGTGTTTTTCTCATCATCCTTCCCTCTTCGGTCGGTTTGGCGGTTCTCCGGGTACCCATCATCCAACTCCTTTTTGAGCGCGGGGAGTTTGATGCCGTCTCTACGGCTCGGACGGCTATGGTTCTTTTGGCCTATACGATCGGCCTCTTTGGTTTTTCCGGGCAGAAGATTCTGGCGGCAGGCTTTTATGCGCTTCAGGATCCCCGGACGCCAGTCAAGATTGGGATCCTCGCCGTTTTAGTCAATTTTATTTTGAACATCCTTTTGATGGGGCCGATGAGAGAAGCCGGTCTGGCCCTGGCGACCTCCGCGAGCGGGATCCTGCAGTTTTTAATTCTCATGTTTCTTTACCGCAGGAAAGTGTCCAGTTTTTCGATTTCAGATCTCTTACGTTCGTTTTCTAAAATTCTCTTTGCTTCGGTCCTTATGGGGTTTTTCGGCGTGGCATGTTTTGAATTCCTTAAATGTTACGTTCCGGGAAATCATACAAGGGAACTTTTGGTGCAGGTGATGGGCAGTATCGTACTTTCAGCCGGCGTTTATATCGTGTTTTGCCTCGTCCTGAGGGTTCGAGAAATGCAGGAGGCATTCCGATGGCTGCTTAAGCGTCCGGTGGATGCGACCGTAAGCGATGAAGGTTAAAATCGGAATCTTCAAACGAGACGATTCGATAAATTCATGATGACAGAAAAATTGAATGCCTCACCATCCATGGGTGCGGACGTTTCTTCAAAGAAATCAGGGGCGGGATTCGATCCCTCCTCGTTGTTTCGCGAGAAAGTGGATCGGCTGCCCTGGACGCCGGGGATCTATCTGATGAAATCAGCCGACGGCCAGATCCTTTATATCGGCAAAGCCCGATCCCTTCGAAAAAGAGTTCGCTCTTACCTTTCAAACCGCGCGGGCCTGCCTAAGATTACGATTTTGATGGACCGGGTTACGGATTTGGATTATGTGGAAACCCCGACCGAGGTGGATGCGCTTTTGCTTGAGGCCCAAATGATTCAGCGGTATAAGCCCCGCTACAACAAGGAATTGAAAGACGACAAAAGTTACCCCCTTCTGAAAATTACACATGAGCAATTTCCGCGCATCCACATGACACGGAACAAAACGGATCCCAAGGCGGCCTACTATGGTCCTTACACGGATGCCAAACTACTTCGGGAAGCCGTCACCTTAATCAACACCCTTTTCCCTTTACGGAAGTGTCAACGGCTGCCGAAAACGGCTTGTCTGTATTATCACATCGGGCAATGCCTCGCCCCGTGCATCAAACCCCAGGTTAAGTCAGACTACGACCGGCTCGTTGACGAAGTGAAGAATTTCCTTTGGGGAGGCAAGAAAAGTCTCGTGGATTATTTGGACGAACGGATGCAGGAAGCAGCCCGTCAGTTGCGTTTTGAGGATGCCCAATATTTCAAGGAACAAATTGAGGCCTTGGGGCGACTCAGAAAGAAAAGATTTTCGCTGAAAACGAAGGAGGCTGCGATTTCTCTTTCGGCTACCATGGAACTGAAGAAGATTCTGAAAATGGAAAGAGTTCCGGAAAAGATTGTCTGTTTGGATGTCTCAAACATCCACGGCCAGGAGGCCGTTGCTTCGAAAGTGAGTTTTTACCGTGAATTGCCGGATAAGCTGGAATATCGCCGCTATAAGATCAAAACCGTGACTGGAATGAATGATTATGCCATGATCCGGGAAGCCCTCAGCCGCATGCTTGTCGGACTCAAAGAGGGTCGCGAAACATTTATCCCCGATCTTATTATGATTGACGGTGGAAAAGGGCACCTGAATGTCGCGCAGTCGGTTTTAAAATCCGAAGGTTTTGAAAATACAGAATTAATCGCTTTAGCAAAGCGCCTGGAAATGGTATATTCGACCAGGATCCGGGGAGCCGTGATGTTTGAACGCGAATCCCGAGCCCTTCATCTTCTGCAGAAGATACGGGACGAATCTCACCGCTTTGCCATTGCCTATTACCATGTGCTGAAAGAAAAGTCTTTGACGAGGTCAGTGCTTGATACCATACCGGGTATTGGCGACCGCCGCAAGCGTCTGTTGTTAGAACAGTTCAACTCCCTCGAGGAGCTCAAACGCGCGGGCGTCGAACAGTTAGCTGGACTGACGGGTATGAATCGCCCCATTGCCCGAAAAGTTTGGGATTACTTTCATCATCAGCGGTAATTTTTCTTGCTCATACCGCGGCACTGATAATTTTGCGGGGACACAATGCAATTCTTGCTCTATCCGCCACACAGTACGGGGAGTTGACTGCGCACTCACCATTCTAGGCATCCGAGGCGGCGCGAATCCTGCATCCCAGAGGACACTTATGAATCTTATTTTGAGACGTTTCTCTTCCCAAAAATCTTAGCGGACCCCGTATCACATCAGCGGTTAACTGCATTACATAGTACTTTCTATCATTCTGTAATTGTTTTTCTCCGTTTTTTGCCACAAGTCTAATCCTGTGTTACAGTTCAGAGTCATTTTATATCCTAAAAAAAAGGCGAAAAGTGTATGTTTTTATCACTT
>JAMWDC010000243.1 GCA_023819025.1 Candidatus Omnitrophota bacterium
CAAGACGGCCGTTTCCGGAGCCATATCCAAGGGCATGATATTGATTTCCGTGTGTCTGTCTTGCCGACCTATTTCGGAGAAAAGGTGGTGTTGCGCGTCCTGGACCGGAGCGGGGTACGAGCCGGGCTAGGGAAACTTGGTTTTTCGGATAAAGCTACAGACGCATTCGCGCGTGCCGTCAAGAAGCCCTACGGGATGATCTTAGTCACGGGTCCGACGGGGAGCGGTAAATCAACGACCCTCTATTCCATTTTGACGTCTTTAAATACGCCTGATCGCAATATCATGACCATTGAGGATCCTGTGGAGTATCAGATTATCGGCATTACCCAAACCCAGGTAATGGCAGAGGTCGGACTGACGTTTGCTGCGGGTCTCCGCTCCCTGTTACGGCAGAGTCCGGATATCATTTTGGTCGGAGAGATTCGCGATTCCGAAACCGCCGACATTGCCGTGAAGGCCGCGCTGACCGGGCATCTGGTGTTTAGCACCCTTCATACCAACAGTGCGTCGGGCGCAATGACGCGGTTGGTGGATATGGGAGTTGAGCCCTTCTTGATCGCTTCTTCTGTTGTTTGTGTGGCGGCTCAGCGGTTGCTTCGCCGGGTTTGTGAATACTGTAAACGCGAGGCCGAGATTCCGATGGAATTGTTGAGGCGTTGCAAAGTGGATGCATCGGATCTCCGCGGGGTCTCGAGCATGAAAGGTGCGGGCTGTGCCAAGTGTAATCATACCGGGTATTATGGCCGGATGGCCGCGATCGAGGTATTGACCGTCACTCCTAAAATTCAAGAGCTGATCATTCAAAAGAAATCAACGGAAGTGATTCAGGCGCAGGCCATTCGGGAAGGCATGGAGACTTTGTTTCAGAATGCGTTTGGGATTTTTAAAAAAGGTTTAACGACACTGGAGGAAGTTCTGCGGGTATCCAACCCGGATTGAGGATTCTTTTTCGATGACGAAACGTGTTTCGATGATACCGAAAAAGCAACTGCCGGAGGTGAATGATGCCGGCTTTTGAATATCATGTCAAAGATCGTACGGGAAAGGATCAAACGGGGATTCGGGAAGCCCCGGATCTCGAAACGATTGTTACCACATTGCGCTCCCAAGGGTTAATTATTATTCGCGTCAACGAAGTGCGAACGACCAAGGCGTTTGGCGTACGCAAAGGTCCGGCGCAGAAGCAGGGTAAGGGGGGTAAGGTCAGGCTTGATGATCTGGTGGTCTTCTCGCGGCAAATGGCGACTCTGGTCGGCGCTGGTATTCCTCTGATTCAGGCATTGGAAATTCTCTCGGAGCAGGTGGAAAAACAGAAATTCAAGGTCATTCTTCGAGATATGCACCGGCAGGTCGAGGGTGGAAAGAGTTTTTCCGATTCGCTGGCCAAGTATCAAAAGGTGTTTTCCGCCCTCTTTATGCATATGGTACGGGCCGGGGAATCAAGCGGAAGCCTGGAGGAGATCCTTGACCGGGTTGCGAATTATTTAGAAAAATCGAGTGCACTCCAGAAAAAGGTCAAGGCGGCCATGATGTATCCGGCTTCGGTGACCGTCATCGCTTTTCTGATTACCTTTGGCATGTTGACGTTTATCATCCCTAAATTTTCAAGTATTTTCGAGGGGCTCGGTGCTGCACTTCCGGCGCCGACGCGTATGTTGATCGATTTCAGTAATTTTCTGGCGGCGCAGTGGATGTTTGTTTTAGGCGGGATCGGTGCACTTATTTTTGGTCTGGTCCAGATTGTCAAAATTCCAACAATTCGTCTTGCGTGGGATACCGCGAAACTAAGGATTATCATTTTCGGGCCGCTGTTACTCAAAGTGGCTGTGAGTAAATTTTCCCGGACCCTTGCGACACTTGTCCGGAGCGGGGTTCCCATTCTGTCGTCGCTGGAAATTGTCTCAAAGACAACCGGAAACAGGCGACTCGAATTAGTGATCCTTTCGTTAATGGAATCCGTGAAAAAAGGCGAGAGCCTTGCCGGTCCTCTGGGCAAAAGTGAGGTATTTCCAACCATGGTGGTAAGGATGATAGCGATCGGGGAAGAGTCCGGAGAACTCGAAGAGATGCTTATCAAAATTGCGGATTTTTATGATACTCAAGTGGATGCCGCAATTAGCGGTTTGACATCCATGATCGAGCCGCTGATCATTCTTTTCCTGGGAGTTGTGATTGGGGGTATTGTGATCGCATTATTTCTTCCTATCCTGACGCTTGCCCAACACATCTGAGAATTGAAATCACTACAGCTCTCGGAAGAACATTACGACACACTTCCTCAAACAATCGGAATCGTTCTGGCCGAATCCCAGGAATATGGCATGGAACGTTCACTGAGTCTGGGAGCTGGGGTGTGTTAAAAAGCCGTGTCAACATGGATTCGTTAGATTTTTTAAATATTTAAAAATGTTAAGGATTAAAATTTATTTCAGTTTTGGTAGTATTTGCCGTTATACAGATCTGAGGTTATAATTTGAGTAGGTAAGCTGCGACGAATATATAACAGGAGGAGTTAAAATGCTAAGAAAAATGAATCAAAAGGGTTTTACCCTCGTAGAAATTATGATTGTGGTGGCAATCATTGGGCTCTTGGCAGCTATTGCCATTCCCAATCTTCTGCGTGCGAGGATGAATGCCAATGAAGGTGCGATGAAAACTGATCTGAGGACCTTCAGCTCTGCAAATGAGAGTTTCCGTGCAGCGCAAAATCCGCCTGCTTATGCAG
Organism: Candidatus Omnitrophota bacterium; assembly: GCA_023819025.1. Lineage (GTDB taxonomy): Bacteria > Omnitrophota > Omnitrophia > Omnitrophales > Aquincolibacteriaceae > JAMWDC01. Next base: position 2,729 of record JAMWDC010000243.1, read on the forward strand.
CGAACGTTGATGCACTTGTTTGGCCGTCAGCAGGACCTTCGTACATTGATGCCTCGTGGTCTACACCGCCGAAGCACGGTTATAACCCGCTTACGTATGCGGGAGGTGGTAGTAACAGCCCCAATACGTATTCAATGTTGGCGGCTCCAGCCGTGCCAGGCCAGACGGCCGTGAATACGTATTGTGTTGATCAGACAGGTATTGTGGTTGGGTCTGTGAACGGCGCTGGTGCACCCACTGGTGCAGCGACTGGTTGTACGGGAGGTACACCGATCAGCGGTTAATTCATCTTCGAATCTTTTGTGCAACGAAAAAGAACCCACCCCACCGGAAGCGGGGTGGGTTCTTTGTATATACATTAAAGATTTTACAGTCGTGCCGATATATGTAATGTGTAAGCCTTCCTTCGGAGCGGTGCAACAATCGATGAAATATGAAGTTTGAACAGGTAAAACCCAATTACTGCCTTGATCGGCTGAAGCGTCTTTCACACGGCATTACCTCGCAGTTTCAACAATTTAATCTTCGGGACAGCTTCGACAAAATTCAAGGTCAAATTTTTTCAAAAAAGAAAACAGGGGCCGTGAAAAGTGATATTGCATCCTTAGGGTGTGATTATGGCCTTTCAAAGATTCTTATCGTTGAGATACAAAAGTCAAATTCAGGAATTAAGATGACGCACTTTTCCAGAATCGATCGTTCCGAAGACAAGAGAAAGGCGGCGGAAGAGATTAAGCAGTGTTTTGAACAGGGGGGATTTACGACGACAAAGGTCCGGATTGCGGTCAAGGGCCAAGGGGTGATTGCCCGTTTTATTCAGTTCCCAAAAATGAAGCCGGAAGATCTTAAAAGCGCGCTTTCGTTTGAGGCAGAAAAGTATATCCCGTTTAAATTCAACGAAGTGCTCATCGATTATTA
>JAMWDC010000244.1:0-308 GCA_023819025.1 Candidatus Omnitrophota bacterium
CAGGCGATTTTTCCCTGATCGTCAAACTTCATGCGGCCTTGACTTATTTTTCGGACCGCGCAATCAATTAAACAGTTGCCCGGCCCCGTATCAAAGGCCATCACGGGTTCTCGTCTCCCGGTAATGGTGACATTCGCCACCCCGCCGATATTTTGGAGCGCGCGGCATTTCCCCCCGAAGAAATATTGGTCAAAAAAAGGCATCAAGTCCCGGTGGGTCATTTCATTGCACAGCAAGACAAAATCGGTGAAAGTGACCCATGCATCTCTGTACCTTTTGGCAAAAGCCGATAGGGTGTGGAAGAAAAT
>JAMWDC010000244.1:318-3634 GCA_023819025.1 Candidatus Omnitrophota bacterium
GGTGCACCTTGACCTCCCGCGGCGATATCGAGCATGCGGAAATCCGCCACCACCGGGATGCCGGTTCGTTCGGCCAAGACCGACGGCTCGCCAATCTGAAAGGTATTCGGCGGACGGTCGCCAGGCCCGTGATAAACGGTTTGGCCATGAGATCCGATCACCGCGATTTGACGGGAGCCGGTACCGGATTTCCTTATGAATTTTAAAACAACGTTCGCGAAAAAATGTCCCAACCGCATATTCAACTGCGAAAGTTCTGAAGTATGAAGAGTTGCGGCCTGCAAGATGGTATTCGATAGGGCGGGGGGATAGGGATCGGTTTTGTAATCCAAAAGTTTGAAGGAGCGGTTGCGGAAACAAACAAGCGCAAGCGAGACGCCATCCCCAGAAGTGCCGGACATAAGACCTAAAGCGATTTTTTTCATGGCTCAAGCGCTTTTCGAAGGAAGCCCGAATGCTGATTCAGAATTTTCTTGGCGCGTCTGCAGCTTAGTTTTTTGCGTGCCATAAGAATCGCGGTTTTTACATTTCCGCGGGCCTGTTTAAGATAACGGCGAGCCTCGCTCGTCGAGACCTGTCCAAGATGTTCAATGATCCGCACGGCACGGGCCGTAAGTTTTTTGGATTTTGGCTGAAGGTCCACCATCCAGTTGTGGTAAACCTTGCCCATTTGAATCATCGTCGTAACAGTCAGCATGTTCAGGATGAGTTTTGTCGCGGTGCCGGCCTTGAGCCTTGTGGATCCTGAGATGATTTCAGGACCCACATTGGGCGCGATCAGGCAATCCGTAAATTTCCGGCAAGACGGTTTTGCGTTGGCGGCAATGAGAATCGTTTTGACTTTTTTTTGTCTGGCTGCGCGAAGGGCTCCTTCCACAAAAGGCGTGACTCCGCTTGCGGAGATTCCGATCAAAAGATCAGGGGGGCTCAATTTCTTCCGGAAGATTTTTATTGCTTCGCTTTTACGGTCTTCGGCACCTTCTTGGGAACGGAAAACCGCACGACGTCCGCCCGCCATCACGGCCTGCACCAGACTGGGAGGTGTGCTGAAGGTAGGCGGGCATTCCGCAGCTTCCATGACAGCAAACCGGCCGCTCGTTCCGGCACCGGTGAGATAAACTTTTCCGCCCTGTTTTAAGGAGCGAACCATCAGCCGGACGCCTGAGGCAATATTCCTTTTGACTTGTCGGACAGCCTTGGGAACTCTTTCGTCTTCGCGGTTCATAAGGGCAAGAATTTTTTCGATGGAAAGAAGATCGATTGCCCGCGATCGAGGGTTCGGCTGTTCTGTCGGCAATTTTGCGTAATGAATTTTTCCCATGACGGCGGAGCATAGCATGTTCTCAAGGCGATGACAAGCTGCCGCTTTTATCTTTTCATGGCTCCGGAAGGTGGGACGGGGGGTGTCCCACTTTTAGCAGTTCTCCGAAAGAAGAATTTTCGAGGGGGAGCTTAAGGACGTTGCCCAGAATACAGACCGCTGAAACCCAGAGACACGCCCGTGTGACTGATTGCAGTGTGACTGCCTTGGGAAGTTGTGTTAGAATTCCCGCATGAGGCAGCAACCTTTTTCGATCCAGCCGGTTTTGATCGAACGCACACCGGACTACCTTCGGCTCTTTCGAAAGATCCGTAGCGCCTTGGCGCGGGGTGCAAGAAAAGTTGAGCAGGTCAAGGTCTCAACCTTTTGGCAGGTCGGAAAATCCATAGATCAGTATATCCTGAAACACCAGAGTCGGGCGCCGCTTGGAACAAGGCTCCTTGCGAGCCTGGCGCAGGATTTGGGTATTACGAAGACCTGCCTCTATTACTGCCTGGAATTTGCTCGGGCCTACCCAGTTTTCCCAGCGCTGGGAAAACTGAACTGGACCCATTTTCGTGAACTCTTAAGTATTAATAATTCCAATCTCCGTAACCAGTTAACCGAGCGTGCAGCCAAGGAGAATTGGAGTTCAAGGACGCTCAAGCGCAAAATTCTCGAACTTAAAGCAGGCAAAGAAGCGGAAAAAGTTCTCGCCTGCCTCATTCCGAGAAAGGGAAAGACGGGCATTTACCGGATCCTTCCTTGGAAGGAAGGAGAGGTCTATGATCTTGGTTTTTCCTGTTACTTGAAAATCAAAACCCAAAAACCGTCTCAGGTCAGGCCGGACAAAACATTCCTTTATACCTATCAAGCGCTGGTCGAGGATGTCGTTGACGGCGACACATTGTGGGCGAAGATTCACCTTGGCTTTGGAGTCTGGACACGGCAAAAATTAAGACTCCGCGGCGTGAATGCCTTTGAACTTTCAAGTGCGCCTGGCCGTCGTGCGAAAGAGTATGTGGAGAGATTTTTTTCAAAACGTTTCGCCAAAGAACCTGTGATCATTGCCACCACCCGCTCGGACAAATACGACCGCTATCTCGTGGATGTCTTCCGCGGCAAGCGCTACCTCAATCAGGAACTCCTGGATTGCGGCCTTGCAGAATTGGATTTATGAGGACGCTTGAAGAGAGGGTCGGGCAAAAGTTGATGTTCGGGATTTCCGGAACAGCGGTGACGGGAGAGATTGTCAAAATTTTCCGCAAGACCCACGCCGGAGGATTGATTCTGTTCCGCCGCAATTTTAAAACCGCCCCTCAATCCAAATCGCTCATCGAAAATCTGGAATCTGCCCTCGGCCGCCGTCTGCTCGTGGCGGTGGATCACGAAGGCGGGCGCGTGGTTCATCTCGGCGAAGCGGTCACCCTATTTCCGAGCAATCTAACTCTCGGGGCGACCGGCAACGAAGACTACGCCCGAAGACAGGGAGAAATCGAAGCGGTTGAACTTAAACGTTTGGGTCTGGATATCAATCTTGCCCCGTGTTTGGATGTCCTCACTGAAACGTTCAGTCCGAATATCGGAATACGTTCCTATGGTCGTGACCCCGAACTTGTCGCACGGCTTGGCCGAGCCCGCATTCAGGCAATGCAGACAGGAGGGATTTCGGCCTGCGCGAAACATTTTCCCGGCCAGGGGCATTCGCCGCTGGATGCCCATCTGAAACTGCCTTGCCTTGACACGTCTTTGGAGGAAATGCGCCGTGTGCATCTTCGCCCGTTTGCCGAAGCGATTCAAGCAGGCGTGGATCTTGTCATGTCTTCCCATCCGGTTTACTCTCAATTAGATCCTACAGGTGTACCCGCCACCTTTTCGAGACGGATTGTTCATGATTGTCTCCGCAAAGAACTTGGTTTTCAAAATGTGATCATCAGCGATGACCTGGAAATGGGAGCCTTAAAAGGGATTTGTCCGATCGGCGAAGCGGCATGCCGGACCGCCCAGGCCGGGCAT
>JAMWDC010000245.1 GCA_023819025.1 Candidatus Omnitrophota bacterium
TTGCCTTTTCAGCACGCATCAAGCCCACCCCCCATTTCATTCTCAATCCATCGTACCCATTTCACATAGAACCCGTTGAGTCTGAACCAGCGATATCTTTTCCTAATCCTCCACATTAGCAATTTTCGTTTACTTTTTCTGCTATTCGACATAACCCTTCTCTTCTGCTGATGCCGAGATTCTTACCAGCCCGCTGTTACTATTCCGGGAGACGGTTTTGACGCCTCTATCTGCATTCTCATTCGCTTTGAATCGCACCCGATCTCTTCCCTGGCAGTGGAATTCATAGCCGATTGCCTGATAAATGCGTGCAACCATTTCGACTGCGCGCCGGCATTGCCGGCCATTGACATGGGGATAAACTTTAAAATACCGGCTCAAATAACGAAAAGCTTCCCGGGTGGGTCTGGATGCACAAGTACGAATATAATGATGCTCCACATCTTGAAGAAAAAACTGCATCCGCATCATGGTCTTTGCGTCCCTCTCCCTGACCGACTGAATTGCCATGAAAATAATCGTCATGTGATTGTTGAACCAGCCGCGGAAAAGGTCCTCTGCATCTAATCCGATGCCCATTTGCCCGGCCCTTCGCCTTCCGAACCAATCTCGGATTTTCTTCGTGATATGTTTCATCTTTGCATTTCCTTTCCCGTCTTCTGCCCTAAATGTAGCTGAATGTCTTACGGTTTAGAAGAGCCGTTCTGAAAATATGGGGTGGAACATTTCGATTGACATAGAATTTTTTCTACATCTTGAAAATTTCTATAATTTGGCCTTTCATTTGCAAATAAGGTGGCATGTGTTACCCTTATCAATGTTAGGTATGTAACGATGGATAAAGGCATCGCGGCAGAGATAAGAAAAAGGTATACCCCTAAACCTGACCCGTTCCTGGACATCGGGGGGGTGGTCCTCAGCTTTATGGAAGAGCAGAGGGTATCGGGATCAGTGTTGGCCAAGCTAAGCGGGGTAAGCGAGCCCGAAGTCTATAATATCTTGAAGAACCGACGGACTCGGTCCGGTTTAAAGACCCTTCAAAAACTCGTCGCACCGTTGGGAAAAACCTTGGCCGATATCTTCAATCGGCTAGCCGAAGCGAATGAAGGGAACCTCAAAAAATTAGAAAAAGATCCTGCCTTCGTCATGGAATTTAAAAAACAGGGAGTCACCCTATCTTCGGATTCGCCGCCGATGCAGGAATTCTTCATTGGAAGAATCTCACTCACGGGAGGGGCAAAGGGGCTTTCCAGTAGCGGGCTAAAGAACAACTGCTGGGTTTTTCTGCGGGTCACGAGAGGGAATCTGGAAGTAACGTATTGTGGAACGAATTATTCGCTTTCTACCTACCAAAAACTTGTATTCAACGCAAGATACAAACACGCCATCAAAAATAAAAGCGCAGGCGAACTGGCGGAGGCATTACTGGTTACCGCTCCCTGCCTTTGGACTCTTCCCGCCGCGTAATGCGATCCGTTTCAGGACATTGAGAAAATGGGTCCGGTTGCTTTCGACGAAAAGATCTATTTTAGAAAAAATCGTAGCCACACCCTCCCGGCTTAACTCCTCAGCATCTGAGGAATCAATATAGGAAGCCAAAACCACTACCGGGATCTGGAACCCCCTGGACCGGAGCTCCCGGTAAACATCCAAACCGCTGGGAATCTCTTTGGTTGACGATCCCTCAAACTTAACCCGGATGCCCCCTAGATAGACATCCAGGGAAATTAAATCAGGCATCATCTCCTTGGCCAGCCTAAGTCCCTCCGCTCCCGTTTGGGCCGTATGGATAATCCATTTGGTCTCGCTGTCGTTCCCCAAAATTTCTCGGAAGATTTCGCAAAACTCCACTTCATCATCGATCACTAAAATCCGGATCTCACTTAAACCGCCGACGAGCTGCCGGACTTTTTTTTCAAAGGCGTTAAGATCAATCGGTTTATCAAAAAATCCATCCGCTCCGGCCTTGAGTAATTCCTCCTTCTTCTTTTGATCTGCATAAGCCGTTCCGATAATCACCTTTACGCGAGGGAACTTTGACTTAATCCCAGGCAGGAGCACCTCGCCGTCAGTATCGGGCAAGCGGAGATCCAGCAATACCAGATCCGGATTTGTTTTCCCCACGAGATCTAAACCCTGTTTCCCCGTCGTTGCCGTAAACACACGGCATGTGTACTCCTCCAAGACATCCCGCATAATTTGAAGACTATCAGGTTCGTCATCGATAATGACCACTCGTTTCATGTTTTATCCCTTTCACACGTTGAGATGATTTGTAATTACATCACAAAGATAATTCAAATCCACCGGCTTCTCGAAATACTTTGCGACCAAATGATGATATTTCCTTTGTATTCGTTCCTTCGTGACGTCGAAATCGTTGAAACCCGTCAAAATAAAAACTTTCATTCCTTGAATTGACTCTTCTTGACACATGCGTTCCAGGATCCTTTCCCCATCAAGGCCAGGCATCCTAAGGTCCAAAACTAAAAGACTAGGCTTTTCATCTTTAATCAATGGCAACACTTCCCTTCCATCCAATGCCGTGATGACCCTATAGCCTTGCTCTTCCAAAACGTCCTTGAGAAGGGTCACTGTATCTTGTTCGTCGTCAACAATTAAAATTTTGGTCTTCTCGTGATCCACGGGTTTCCTTAACCGCTCATCGCTTTTACTTTTTCACGATCTGCTTTCAAAAACCTAAGATAAAAAGATGTCCCCTTCCCCACTTGGCTTTCGCAGGTAATGCTCCCGCCTAAACCTTCGACGTATTGTTTAACGTAACACAAACCCAAACCCGTACCGGTAAATCGTTGCTCTCCATCGGATACAGGATTGGTAGGTTTAGTCGTAAAAAAAGGAACGAAAACCTTATCGAGATGTTCCGGCAGAATTCCATGTCCGGTATCGACAACCTCGACAATGACCCTGCTCTTATCGGATGAAATGCGGGCGTTAATGTCAATCCTTCCATTGCGGCCAATCGCATGATAGGCATTCACGATAAGATTCCAGAAAACCTGAACGACGGAGGTGCGTTCTCCAAAAATATATAGATCATCAGCAAGTCGGTTCTCGACCACAATGCCATCAACCTCAAATTGCTTCGTGCCCACGAGTTCAATTGCTTCATCCACAAGTTTCTTTAAAGGCACCGGTTCTAACTTAAAATCTCCTGAGGCACGGATCGGACGCGCAAAATTTCGAAGCCGTGTCATAATTTGAATGATGCGGTCCGTATTGCGGATGATCATTTCTAAATATTCGCGGATTTTATTTTGGCTTTCGGTCTCGTCCAACCGCGGCCTGAAGAGAAGATTCTGAATCCGCTGAGCGGCAGGCTTGATCGCATTCAGGGGATTCTTGATCTCATGGTCAATCCCTTCGCTTAGGCGCGCAAGCACATCGGTCTTGTTCTTCTCCGCCATCAAGGCATAATAGCTCTCTTTAACCTTAAAAATCATTGCATTATTGAGAGAGACAGCTAAGTTCTTCGACACACGATCCAGAAAATCCACGTCCCGTTGGGTATAATCCCGATCGGATTTCTTCTTGCCCAACAAAAGCATCGCAATCAGGGTTGCCTTAAAGGTTATCTTGCAGATGACCTCGCCTCCATTTGAGG
>JAMWDC010000246.1 GCA_023819025.1 Candidatus Omnitrophota bacterium
GGCGTGATTTTCGGGATGATGGCATTGTATGCATCAAGATGGAATCACGGATTCTTCGTGATACTTATGACGGCGGTCGTCACGCCATATCTTTCCTGGTTCACAAACGTCCGGCCGCACAGTTTCACCACATTATTGTTGATTGTTTATCTGCTGTGCCTCGAGGCTTACCGAAAACAAAAGACCGGATGGTTGTGGTTGTTTCCGCCCTTGATGGTGGTATGGGTAAATTTGCACGGCGGGTTCATTTTGGGTTTGACCTTGGCCTCGGCGGGGATTCTCAGTTTTTATTTCGGATTGGATGGGGATGGGAGTCCTGAGAAGCCGTCGTCCCAGCGCCAGCAGTCCTTACTGGCTATTTTGCTACTAACGGTCGCAGCCGTTTGCGTCAACCCGTATGGTGTGAACATCCTTTCTTACCTCGTCAGAGAGTTTACGGCCAAACACGAGCAGATTACAGAGTGGCAGAATCTACAGGGTACACAGCTTTTTCACTATGGCCTTTTTGTTCTGATTCCGGTGAGTGCGCTTGTGGCGTCCCGAAGGTGGCCGCGTAAGGCGGAGGGCCTATTCTTTTTTTTGTTCGCGTTCGTGGCCCTGAGGCACGGCCGTTTTATGGCCCATTTAATTATTTTTGGGACGCTTGTCTTTTTCGATTCGGCTAAGGTTTTGTGGGATCGTTTCGTGGGGAAAGGCCGATATCCCGTATGGGATCGATTGGATACGTTGTTGTCGATGGCAGTGGTCTGCCTGGCGTTTTTAATTGTTTCCGTTCCGACGACAGTTTATGAATTTCGCCGCTCGGGATTTCATCTCCGGGTGGATCCGCTTGCGTACCCTGTTCGCGCCGTGACCTATCTCAAACGCATTCCTCTTGGGCCTAACCTCTTGTTGACCTTTCAATGGGGGGGCTATGCCCTATGGCATTTGTATCCTGATTATCGGGTCTCGATCGACGGTCGAAATGTTACTGTCTATCCTCCCGACTATATTGAGTCGTACATCGCTGCTTATAATCAGGGTGATTTTGATGCCTTTCTGGATCGCCTTCCGGTCGATGTTATCCTGATCGAAAGCCACGGGAAAATGTATGAAGCAATAATGCGACAGCCGGAATGGATTGAGGTTTATCGCGATGCCACAGCAGCAATTTTTGTCTCGCAGGATAAAAACCCAACGCATCTTATGCAGGAGGCAAAATCCGACTCCGCACTTATTTCTGAGGGCAAAACCCCGTCCTTTTTCCCTTAAATTCCTTATCCTTAGCTTCCGGAGCCAAGCCTTCATCCGATGCACCTCTGGGAAAGGGAGTAAACCTTCTTTTGAATCAACCGATATACTTTATAGAAATTTATAACTGAAGATCCTGCGCAGTGTTATTAAAATCATAGGATGAAGGACTGAATAATCCACCATCACGTGATGAGAAGGAAGTCGTTTTTAAATCTGCAAGCGTTGGCAGCAAGGTTCGAATTTTTGCAAAGATTTAAACGGGCAAAAAACAAGAGGGCCCGATTCTTAAGAAAACAAGGATGGGTAAGTCGATGATTGAACCCAAAGCCTATTTAAGTGCCGTGCTAGGAAAAGTTTTGGAGATGAAGGGACTGGATCTTTTTCTGAAAGTCGGTTCTGTACCCCGCACTCGAATCGGCGGTGTCGTGACGCCAATGGATTTCCCCGTGGTCAAGGAAGAAGATACCAAGGCCATCGTGGAGAATATCTGCAATAATTATCAAAAAGGCTTATTGGAAAAAAACCGGAGCGTTGATTTCGCCTTCTCTTTGATCGGGACCGAACGCAGGTTCCGTGCCAATGTATTTTTTCAACAGGCAACCTATTCGCTTGTTATCCGAACCCTCTGGCATCGGATCCCCAGCTTTGAGGAGCTCAATATTCCTCCTATCCTCAAACAGATGGCGTTGGAGCGTTCGGGCATGATCCTGATTGCAGGGACGGTTGCTTCCGGCAAAACGACCACCATCAGCGCGATGATCGATATGATGAATAGCTCGGTGGACCGTCACATCATCACGATCGAGGATCCTGTCGAATATCTCCATCAGGACCGAAAGTGCATCATCAACCAAAGGGAAATCGGGATTGATGCCAATGATTTTAATTCGGCCTTAAAATATGTAGTCCGTCAATCGCCGGATGCCGTCGTGATCGGCGAGATGCGCGATGCCGAAACCTTCAATTTTGCATTGGCCTCGGCCGAGGTCGGCCGGCTGGTGATTGCCACCGTTCATGCAAAAACGGTCGTCCAAATTTTTGACCGTGTCCTCGGTTTTTTCCCGCCTGCCGAACGGGATCAGGTCCTCAGCCACCTTTCCTTCAATATTACCTGTTTCGCTGCCCAGAAACTTCTGGTTGCCAAGGACGGACGGTCCTTGGTCCCGGTTTTTGAGATCATGATCGGCAATTACACGATCCGGCAGCTCGTCCGGGAAAAGAAATTTGACCGGATAGCCCAAGCCCTCCGTAATGCCGCCAATGAAGGGATGCAGACCTTTGACGATTCCATCTTCAAAGTATGGAAGGACGGAAAGATCTCGACGGAGGAAGCACTCCGCGCAAGCGACAGACCCCAGGAGATGGAAAATCAAATGAAGGGGATCAAGATCGACGGTCAAAGTGGAAGAATTTTAGGGACCTAAGCAGCCCAGGTTATTACGGCACAAATCGGAGTACCGGATGCCTGGTTTTACCAGAGTTGCACTGAACACAGGCGAGTCCCTTCAGTTTAAAATCGATGAATATACGAAAGCTAAGCCTTGCTATAAGCAATATTATTCCGGCCACCTTTGTCATGCTCTTGGCCCAGGCGAACTTTATCCGGTTCTTCCGTGCGGGCGGAGAATTACGCGTCAGTCACTTGCTCTTAGCCTGTCAATTGGTCCTGATCTCATTTTTTTTCATCGCCCGCTATGCCCCCAAGATCGTTTCTTGGCACCCGTGGGATATTTTTATCTCGTTTACTGGGACCTTTGCCCCCTTTTTCTTTTCGCTTGGGGAACACCACGGAGTCTTGATCAAACCCTCTGGGATCATGCTTCAAATTTTGGGAGACTGCCTGACCGTTTATGCGGTATTATCGCTCAACCGTTCGATCGGTATCCTGCCGGCCAACCGGGGGATTCAAACGCAGGGCATGTACCGTTTTATCCGGCATCCGTTTTATGCGAGTTATCAGGTTGCGAATCTCGGATACCTGATCAATCATCCGAGTTTCTATAATCTTGAAGTGGCATTGTTGGGACTTTTGAGTCAGATTTTGAGAATTCTTTCCGAGGAGAGACTTCTGACTCAAGACCCGGTCTATGTTGAATATCAATCCCGGGTCCGCTGGCGTATGATTCCTTTCATTTTTTGACACAGGCAAAGCCGATGGATCCGCCCCGATTCTGTCAAGTGCCGCTTGATTGAAAAAATCAAGGTGCCGAGGGTAGAAGATAAAATACAATTTTTAGTGTGAAGGTTTGGGGGCATTTGCCGTGGGCCGTCGGATCCCACAAAGGATAATGACTCGGAACCCGGTACGAATCCTGCCAAGAGGAGGTCCTGTTGATGGTCTTTATTTTTGTGTCCGCAGCGGTTTTATTGGGGGGGCTCTTTTTTTGGATG
>JAMWDC010000247.1 GCA_023819025.1 Candidatus Omnitrophota bacterium
TCTTGGTCAGATCACTGTAGAAAAGTTTCTTTTGTTTCGTCGGTTGTTGTGCTGTTCTATTGTTTATTTGTTAAGGGGCTTATTCTTGATGGAAAGGCGGGTTTTTATTATACATTTCAAAGGATGTTATCAGAGTTGCTTTTGTCGCTCGATTTAGTTGAACATCGTCTCCGAAAAACAATCGCGAATATCGATTACTCACCTTTATCACGGTAACTATGCGGTATTCTTATCCACGTTACCAAGAGTATTTATACAGCTCAGGGGAGCACACAAGCGGCAAGAATGCATTAGGCCTGGTTTACAGAATTAAGAAAGAGATAACCCATCTGCGGGAGATCAAAAAGATATGTGAACTTGGATGCGGAAATGGATATCTTGCCAATTTTCTTGCTCCTTTTGGGTATGATGTAACAGGAGTCGATTTATCGAAAAGTGGGATCGAACAAGCACATAAACATTATGAAAAAGCTGCAAAATTTCTTTGGGCAGATATAAAGCCGAATCTTTGCCAACAACTTGGTTCCAATGCGTTTGATTTGGTTATTGCTAAAGAAGTTATTGAACATCTCTACAGGCCGTCCGATCTTATTAAGACAGCGCAGTTACTACTGAAACCAAATGGTTACTTGCTATTGACAACCCCATATCATGGTTATTTAAAAAATCTCCTGATTAACATTGCGGGGTTGACTGATTCTCACTTTAATCCTTTGTGGGATTGTGGACATATAAAATTTTTCAGTGTTAAAACCTTAACAGCTTTGGTGCATCAATATAACTTCCAAATAATCTCCTTTAAGTTCTGGGGACGTCTTCCATGGTTGTGGAAGAGCATGATTTGTATCGCAGAGAAAAAGGGGTAGAAAATTAAGCATTTGAATCTTTTTATGGGTCACAGGTTTTTGAAAACAGTTATGGTTTAAACAATTTGACAAAATCTGTTATGCTGATAGCAACCTTGGGGGCTCAATGATTTCCGATTTACTTTTTGCCTTGCGGCCGAAGCAATGGGTTAAGAATCTTTTTGTATTCATTCCGTTAATGTTCGGTAAAAAGCTGTTTGCGTTTCCTCAGACTTATTACACCTTTATGGTCTTTGTGCTTTTTTGCATGACCGCGAGCGCGGTTTATTTGATCAATGACATCTTTGATCTGGAGGAGGACCGGCATCACCGGATCAAGAAATTGCGCCCGCTTGCCAGCGGCAAGATCACCAAAAACCAGGCATGGACCGCGTCCGCGATTTTACTCATCGGCTCAATCGTTTCTTCCTATTTCATCAACTTTCAACTGGCCGCAGTTTTGGCCGTTTACTTTTTCCTCAATGTTTTGTATACGAGATTTTTAAAGACAATTGTCATTATCGATGTCCTGTGTATCGGTTTGTTTTTCCTATTGCGGATTCTGGCGGGCGCAATCACGGCCGAGGTAGTGATCTCGCACTGGCTTGTATTTATGATTTTTCTCTTGGCCATGTTTCTGGGATTCCATAAAAGACGACAGGAACTTCGCTATATGACGGCCGACACGGCTGATTATCGCCACCGGTTCGTCCTCAAAAAGTACAGCGTTTATTTTATCGATCAAATGATCACAGTTCTAACCTCTTCCATTGTCGTAGCTTACATGCTTTACACTGTAGATGTCCGGACGGTCGCCGTCTTCGGGACGAATCATTTGTTTTATACGATCCCCTTTATTTACTATGGGATTTTTCGCTATCTCTATATCGTCCACAAAAAATCCGGAGGGGAAGATCCTACGGTTGTGTTTTTATCCGATCCTTTGATGATCATCAATCTCGGGCTTTGGGCATTGACTTCGATTTGCGTGATCTATTTTAAGTTCTAGTGTCATGACAATCGCTTACGAATCCTGGGGAAAGCTTCCGCAAGCTGAACACGTCATCCAGCGGCTTCGTTGGCGTACGGAGGATATCAAGCCGGAGTGGATTCATGGGTCGATCTTGCCCTTTGGGTTGGGCCGGAGTTACGGTGACAGCTGTCTGAATGACGGCGGGACATTACTTGATACATCTTCATTGAATCATTTTATCCGATTTGATCCGCAGAATGGGATCTTTGCGTGCGAGGCGGGAGTCACCTTTGCGGATATCTTAAAAATCGTTGTCCCGAGAGGTTGGTTTTTACCCGTCACGCCCGGCACGAAATATGTCACGGTCGGCGGTGCGGTTGCCAATGATGTCCACGGCAAAAATCATCACCGGGCCGGCACCTTCGGGTGTCATGTCACGAGATTTGAACTTTTGCGCTCTGACGGGAAACGTTTGGTTTGTTCTAAAGATGAAAATCACGATTGGTTTCGGGCCACGATCGGCGGATTAGGGCTTACGGGATTAATCCTTTGGGCGGAATTTAAACTCAAGAAAATCCAAGGCCCGTTCATCGATGGCGAATTTTTGAAATTTTCAAATCTGGAGGAATTTTTTGAAATCTCCGCAGATTCGGATGAATCGCACGAATATACCGTGGGCTGGCTGGATTGTCTTTCCAAAGGGAAAAATTTTGGCCGGGGAATTTTTATTCGGGGAAGTCATTCGGATAACCAAAGTGCCCACACGCGGGGAAAAGATCAGCTTTTAAATATCCCGTTTGACTTGCCCGATTGTCTCTTGAATCGATTCAGTATCAAGCTCTTCAACACATTCTATTTCAACAAACAGCCGAAGAAAAAAGTCAAAAAACAGGTTTCTTACGAGCCTTTTTTCTATCCCTTGGATGCGATCGGCCATTGGAACCGGATCTATGGTAAACGCGGATTTTTCCAGTATCAATGCGTCATTCCTGAGGAGACAAATCATCCGGCCGTGAAGGAAATTCTGAAGTTGATTACGGAATCAGGCCGCGCATCCTTTCTTACGGTTCTCAAAAATTTTGGTGCGATTCATTCTCCCGGCATGTTGTCGTTCCCGAGGAAAGGGCTGACCCTGGCCTTTGATTTTCCAAATCAGGGCGTGTCCAGTCTCAAACTTTTCAATGAGCTTGATAAAATTGTCATTACTCACGGAGGGGCGCTTTATCCGGCCAAGGATGCCCGGATGTCTCCCGAGAGTTTCCAAACATTTTTCCCTCAATGGAAAGAGTTTTCACGCTTCCTTGACCCCAAATTTTCGTCAAGTTTTTGGCGGCGCGTGACGAAGCGTCACGGAGAGGAATCAAAATATGCGTAAAATTGCGGTTTTCGGCGCCGCCTCAGAGATCGCTCGGGAAACGGCGAAGTTCTTTGCCGGGGATGGCGCCGCGCTCTTCTTAGTCGGGCGGAACGAAGAAAAGTTAAAAATTATTGCGGCCGACCTCATGATCCGGGGCGCTTCAAAAGCGGATTATTGCGTTGCGGACCTCAATGAAGAAAAGCGGCATGAATGCCTGATCCAGGAAGCTTCGGACGCATTGTCAGGGCTGGATACGGTCCTCATCGCTCACGGGACTTTAAGTGACCAAAAGGTTTGCCAAACCGACTTTAAGATGGCGGAGACCGAACTCAAGACCAATTTTTTAAGTGCGGTATCACTTCTAACGATCGTGGCGAATCAATTTGAGAAGCAGAAAAAGGGTTGTATCGCAGTCATCACTTCCGTAGCTGGTGAC
>JAMWDC010000248.1 GCA_023819025.1 Candidatus Omnitrophota bacterium
CAGATCCGGCGATCCAAAAGATTGACGTGCCAGTTTCTCAAGACGGTATTGGTCAAAACTTTCGGCAACGCATGTTCTTTCTTGAGGATGAATCCACCGTGCCACAGCAGCAACTTGAACGGGCAGATAGGTCATGTGATCCACTCCGGCGGCCGGGGCATCGGCTGTATTGTGAAGGAGGAGGAACCGCGCCAATTCTTCGTCGGCTTCTTCCAGAAACTTCGGCATTCGCATCTCTCCCAAATAAACGAAACCGACATATCCGTGTTTCACCAAGATTCTCGAAACCATCTCGGGAATTCTCCCCTCGATCCCAAGTCTGTTTTTCATAATGCCCTCGGCGATACCAACACCCCTTGATTCATGCCCCAACCCCGCAACACCCGTAGCAAAGCCTATATCGTGCAGTGTCACCTCCAGCCAGATGATTTTCTTATCTTCCTCGGATAATCCGTCATAAATTTTCTTTAAGGCCTCGAGATTCTTCACGTATGCAGCCCTGGTTTCCTGACCCACATCTTTCGGTAAGCGCCTGAGATAATAATCAAAATTCCCGGCCGTTAGGGCCCGGAAAAACCGAATGGCGCGCTGTATGTGACGGACTCGTTCAGGCTGAGCCGGCAAACCGGCGTCCGGATTTCCGTTGCGGATTATTTGGGCTTCCAGAAGATCTTCGAACTGGATTAATTCATGTGCCATATCCAACGGCAAATAAGTTCCGAGCCATCTCTGCGTTTCCTCGTCGATCGCCCGATTGCCGATCTTTTGCAGCCGTTTGATCAGCATATCGATTTCCTCAAGATTGATTCGGACATAATCGGCTACTGAATCCCGCCCCGCGGCCAAAGCCTCATCAATTTCCTGCTCCGTTTTCGTGCGAAGGGCTTGGAGTTGCGCCAAAAGGGCCTGCCCCTCTAACCGTACGTCTGAGCGAACCTTCTGATATTTCATTTCAAAGGCGTGCTGGGATGCTCCCAAACGCCCAGAGACCGGTGTTCGCACTTCAGAACGGCGAGTTGCATCCTTGGCCTTAACCTTATCTGAGGATAACGATGATAAACGTTTGTTAATCCAAGTAAGTGATTCCGCAATTAAAGAGATTAAACGATTCTGCTCAATCTGGTTTAAAGGAATAACAAAATCGATGGCGTCTTCATCCGGGGTTTCAAGATTAAGCCGCTTGATCAAATCTCGGAAAAAGTTGATTGCCATGTCCGAAACTTCTTGAATCCGGAAGTATCGAAGACCGCGCTGTTTGGCTTCATAAATGGCTAAGGCCTGAAGTAGCGTTCCCAACCCCTGCCCCCGATAAGCCTCCGTAAATTTGATTGCTGGACCATTGCCTAGAAAATTTCCAGTCTTGTCATACTGCGGATCAAAGAGATTACGATCTTCAGTCGCGAGAGCTCCCTGAGTTGAAAAAAGAACTAAGCCGATGTCCGCTCGGTTTGCCGTATCATAAGCCTTCAACATCACGACGGGAACGCGGGGGGCATCATTTTGCTGATGCACATAAGTTTGCTGGCGTTGAATCTCAATGCCCCGGCCCTGGCCCAGGGTGAACGTAATCCGGCCTTCCTTACGATAAGCTGCAAGCATTTCTTCCAAACCCACTAAGTCCCTAGCGCTTCCCTCTTCATGCCGTACTTCAGCGCGGTCCGTGAGTATTTTCGATTCGATTCCATGCCGGCCCGCTAAACCCTCGATGGCTTGGTTTAATGCCTGGACGCTTCGCTCCAGCGCGACCTTTTTACCGCCGTACACCGCAGAACCGGCAATAGCCTCCTGAAACGGTAATCCGGAATTTCTTATTTGCGCCGCTGTTTGAGGATTGACTCCGCCGTCAATATAAAAAACACCTTGATAGCCCGCCTCAACCAACCGTCTGAGTTTATCCAGAACCTCGGACTTAAAACTCTGCCCTCCGGCACCTGGATCCACACTCAACTGGAGCACGTAATCAACATCTCCCGGATGTGTACTTAGAAATCGTAAGGTGCGCGTTTCATCGAAATCCGGCCTTAAGGCTAATGCCGGTTTGGTCCTTTCGTGACTCGCGTCACGGATCAATCCCAGGTAATACACCAGGGATTCATCCTCGAATCCTTCGATATGAAGCGCAATGCTCCCTGCTCCCGCGTCGATATAATCCCGTAAATATTGCTCGAATGCACCGCTTCTAGAGAAATGTTTCTCCTCCACCATTAAATGGACATCAACCGGAATATGACCAAACCCGGCGTGACGAAGGGCTTCTTTGATCCGGCGCAGGAGAACGGGAGTGAAGATATGGGTCGTGATGGTGGGCTTTCGGGTCCGAACCACGTAGCCGGGCTGCCCGACGACATCAAAATGAATACTCGCGGCACCGGCCCTGACAGCGGCAAGACTCCGCTCAACGAACATCTGAATCAACTCCTCGGACAATGTTTCAGGTTCACCTGCTGCGGCATGAACCGCAAGTAAGGAGGGACTGATCCTTAACTGCACTGTGCGCGTCTCAGCGCGGGACCCGGCTTCAAAATTCGTCTGCCGGAGATCAAAATTCACCGATCTCCTCTTGCGCCCGGCTATCCGCACTTCCGAACGACCGCGCAGGATCCATAAAGTATCCTTGATCCGGTGTTGCTCCTGCTCTGTCAACAGTTCATGCTCCTGAAGAGGTTCCAATAAAGCAATTAATGCGTCTCGACTCGCGGGCAATTGTAAAAGTTTGGCTAAGGCGAGATTAAAATCTTCGATTAATGCGTTATAATCGGCCGCTCTGCGAGATGTCCTCGCACGCGCCACAATCTGATCTCTCACCCAGGTAACAAAAGCAACTGCCAATAAATTGCCGTCGGGTTTTTTCTTCCGCCGCGCCTCGGCCCGTCCGCCAAGATTTGTGGCGGATCGGCTCGGGCCGTCATCGGAATCCTTCGATTCCGACATGCCCCCCGGGCCTTGGCGGCCCGTGCCTCTCGGCTGAGAACCCGGAAGTCGGCTCGTAGGCTCTTCAGATACAGAGCGGGGTTTTTGACGCGCTGCCACTTGTTCGGAAACCGGGTTCGGTTCTGTCATCGTTAGGACGTGGATTCCTGAAATTTGCTCCGGCGGTACCTCTGCCACGGCCGGCCTGCCTTTGGATTCAAAGGTAAGTCCCTGAATTTCTAATTGATCCGCAAAAATTTGCGCACGTTCGGGGCTTCCTAAAACTTTTGCGGCATGGGGAACGAATTCATCTTTATTGGCATAGTCGGCCTTCCTGGTCACGGACATCAATCGATCAAGAAGCTGATCGAATTCTTTCCTCCTGGATTGATTCTTGGTCAATCGGCCGGTATCTCTTAGAAACTCCAAGGCAGCTCGGATCAGTCCTTTGCCGGCGTTGCGGATAAAAGTCCGCATTTCGGAACGACGGCTGTAGGATAGTCCTTGCTGAAATGTTTGGTTGGCGGCCGCAAGCATTTCGATGACCGCCTCTTTGGCCATTCCCGGAATCAGGGTGCTCAAGGCATCGACACGCTTTTCAAAATTTAAACTGGGTGCATCGAGATGCCGTTTGAGGAGTATCGTAATTTCTCCAAAATCTTCAAGTTCAGAAAAATCG
>JAMWDC010000249.1 GCA_023819025.1 Candidatus Omnitrophota bacterium
TGGAGTAAAGACCGCATTGGTTCAAAGGAGGTCGGTGACGAAAACCATTCGAACTGTTGGCCGGATTGCTTATGATCCGGTACTTTATCAAGCTCAGGAAGAGTACCTTCAGAGTTTACTGGCCAGTAAGAAAG
Organism: Candidatus Omnitrophota bacterium; assembly: GCA_023819025.1. Taxonomy (GTDB): domain Bacteria; phylum Omnitrophota; class Omnitrophia; order Omnitrophales; family Aquincolibacteriaceae; genus JAMWDC01. The sequence goes on from JAMWDC010000249.1 coordinate 135, forward strand.
CCGAGGGTTCGGAACCGGAGATTAAAGAGCAGGCAGCAAAATTGGTGGATTCGGCGAAAATAAAATTGCGTCTTCTGGGATTGAGCGATGAGTTGATCCTAGAAGTGGAAAAGTCCGGGAAGCCGGATCGTTCTTTGCTTTATTCAGAAGCAGGGGGGCGGGTTTGGCTTTATGCGCCAATCTATGAGTATGAGATTCCTCTTGTGAAAGTCGGTGATCAAGTGGAGGTGGAGATTCCATCGATGCCTGGCGAAACGTTTCAAGGCACTGTGCGGTCCATAGATCCCGTGCTAGATCCTATGACTCGCTCTGTGCGGATCCGTGCCATCCTTGGAAATCCCGAAGGGTTGCTGAAGCCCGAGATGTATGGAAATGCCTCGATCAAAAAAGAATTGGGAGAGAAATTGGTAATTCCGGAAGAGGCGATATTTGCTACAGGAGAACGCAACATCGTCTTTGTGCTCCTTGCGGCGAATGAATTCGAGCCGCGCGAAGTTATCCTCGGTGTGGGCGCAGATAATTTTTATGAGGTTAAAAGCGGACTCCGGGAAGGCGAAACGGTGGTGACAAGCGGCAACTTCTTGATCGATTCCGAGAGCCGTCTAAAAGCTGCGTTAGAAGGAATAGAAACAAGTGGAGGCCACCGTCATGGCGGATGATGCCCAAAATTTGTCGCGAGAAGTCCCCCAATTAAGGCAAGGCGGATTCGTCGAAAAGATCATTGAGTTTTCGGCCCATCACAAATTTTTTGTCTTTACGCTAACCGCATTTGCCATTGTCGTAGCCATTTGGTCGGTTAAGAATATCCCTTTGGATGCGATTCCCGATCTCTCAGACACCCAAGTCATCGTCTATTCTCGGTGGGACCAAAGTCCTGATATTATTGAAGATCAGGTTACTTATCCCATTGTTACCGCCATGTTGGGAGCTCCTCGCGTAAAGGCGATCCGCGGTTTTTCGGATTTTGGATTTTCTTATGTTTATGTCATTTTTAAAGACGGAACGGACATTTATTGGGCGCGCAGCCGAACCCTTGAGTATCTAAGTAAGATCATGCCAAGGCTTCCGGAGGGCGTTCAGACGGAACTTGGTCCTGATGCGACGGGGGTAGGATGGGTTTTTCAATACGCCCTTGTGGATAAGACAGGCCAACATAATCTCCAGGAGCTCCGGAGCTTTCAAGATTGGTATTTACGTTATCATTTACAAAGTATCCCCGGGGTTGCTGAAGTTGCTTCTCTCGGTGGATTTGTCAAACAATATCAGATTACCATCGATCCCAATCGGCTCCTTGCCTACAACATTTCGCTGGGCAACGTTGTGGAGGCCATCCGTAAAGGCAACAGAGAGGTCGGCGCCCGTCTGCTTGAATTTTCGGGCGCTGAGTACATGGTGCGTGGCAGGGGTTATGCTAAATCCGTGAAGGACTTGGAAGAAATCGTGGTCGGTACGGATCCGAACGGTACGCCCATTTTGGTGAAACATATCGCGGCTATTTCGCTCGGACCAGAAATCAGACGCGGGTTGGCCGATCTGGACGGGCAAGGGGATGTCGTGACCGGAACGATTGTGATGCGTTATGGTGAGAATGCTCTCAATGTGATTAATCGAGTGAAAGCCAAAATTAAAGAACTTGAACCCTCCTTCCCGAAAGGGGTTGAACTTTTGGTCACCTATGATCGCTCGGAATTAATTAAAGCGGCTATTCACACTTTAAAGCATCAACTCATCGAAGAAATGATCATTGTCAGTCTGGTGATTTTGATTTTCCTTTGGCATTTCCCTTCAGCCATAGTTCCTATTGTGACCATTCCCATTTCTGTTTTGCTTTCCTTTATTTTTCTGCATCAGATGAAATTAACTTCCAACATCATGTCGCTTTCAGGAATTGCTATTTCCATCGGTGTGCTCGTGGACGGAGCGATCGTCGAGGTGGAGAATGCCTACAAACGTTTGGAACAGTGGATTGAGGGCGGACGTAAAGGAGATTTTCATGCCATTCGGCTTCAGGCTTTGAAAGAGGTCGGTCCGGCGGTATTCTTTTCGCTTCTGGTCATAGCGGTCTCATTCATGCCGGTCTTTACTCTGGTCGATCAGGAAGGCCGTCTTTTTAAACCACTGGCTTGGTCTAAAAATCTTGCCATGCTCATGGCTGCTATTTTGGCTGTTACTCTTGACCCGGCCATGCGGATGCTTTTTACAAAGATGGATCCAATCAAGATGAAATGGTCCGGCCTTTCGAAATGGGTGACGACCCTAGCGGTTGGCACTTATTATCCTGAGGAGAAGCATCCGATAAGCCGGATTCTTTTCCGAATTTATGAGCCTGCCTGCCGTTTTGTTTTGAAATATCGGAAGGCAACCATCCTCGTGGCAATTTTTCTGACTTTAACGACCATTCCTATTTATCTCCGGTTGGGTTCAGAATTTATGCCTCCCTTGTGGGAAGGTGACATCCTTTATATGCCGACCACACTTCCCGGCATTTCAGTTGCCGAGGCACAAAAACTTTTACAAAAACAGGATCAAATCCTGAAATCCTTTCCTGAAGTAGAACGGGTATTTGGTAAGGCCGGAAGGATGGAAAGTTCAACGGATCCCGCCCCTTTTTCTATGATGGAAACCGTGATCCTCCTGAAACCAGAGAATGAATGGCGTACGAAATCCCGCTGGTACTCGTCCTGGATTCCTAATCCATTAAAAAGACCTTTTCAATTTTTTTGGCCGGAACGCATCTCTCATGAACAGCTTATTAACGAGATGGATAAAAAATTGCAGATTCCCGGTACGACAAATGCCTGGACCATGCCGATCAAAAACCGCATTGATATGTTAACTACAGGCGTCCGCACGCCGATCGGGATCAAAATCCTTGGGGATGATTTAAAAAAGATTGAAGAGATCGGTACCCATTTGGAGATGATTCTAAAAAATGTCCGTGGGACGAGGAGTATCTACGCAGAACGTACGGCAGGCGGATACTTTCTTGATTTTGATCTCAAAAGGGAAGAGCTTGCCCGTTACGGACTTTCGGTAGAGGATGTCCAAAACCTAATCATGGCCGCTATCGGCGGCGAGAATGTCACCACCACCATTGAGGGCCGTGAACGCTATCCCGTAAATGTCCGCTATTCACGCGAATTTCGAGACGATATCGAAAAGCTCAAACGAGTTTTTGTCCCAACGTCCGCTGGGCAGCAGATTCCTCTGGTTCAGCTTGCGGATATCCGGCTTGTTTCAGGACCTGCGATGATCCGCAATGAGAATGGACTCCTCTCGGGATATGTATATGTGGACGTTGCAGGGAGGGATATCGGTAGTTATGTAAAGGAAGCAAAACAGACCGTGGCCAATGAGCTAATGCTTGCCCCAGGCTACGCGCTGATCTGGAGCGGCCAGTATGAAAATATGATCCGAGTAAAAGAAAGATTGAAAATGGTACTTCCTCTTAC
>JAMWDC010000250.1 GCA_023819025.1 Candidatus Omnitrophota bacterium
GGCTGGCTGCCGAACAACTCGACCAGTTAATCCGGGGACAAGATTATCCGGAAGCCGCCGAACTCTTGAAGCTTTTATATGCAACCCACTACTTGTCGATTGCTCCCCATGCGAGCCAGTATCAGTCCATGCAGATGTTCGTCAGCCGGCTCCTCAAAGAAATCGAAAAAATCTCCCGGTTAAGCGCGAGTCAGACCAAACAAAAGGACCGTCTCGAATCCTCAATCCTTCAGAACCTCGAGCGTATCAAAAAGATGACCAAGCCTGCTCCCGCCACCAAGAAGGCGGGCGAACTCGGACCGACCCTACATGGTCGGGCCGAAGTGCGGGAGAATGAGCAAAGCGTAGAGGACAGAGAGCAAGGCCTACCGCAAGACTTGGCGGGTCCGCTATTTGGTATGGAGGAAGCCGATGCTATCGCCCATTCACCCATTCGCCCATTCGCCGTTTCGGGTATTTCTCGTGCCCAGCTCCGGCGGCAGAAGAGATTGGATTGGCGTACGGCCCAAGAGATTCTAAGATCTGCGATCGGTATGATGGCCGAGCAATATACGCAATACATTGTTCCTCAATATGTCAGACGGACACGGGGCGAAGGGGTTTATCGGATTGCGGTCCGGCGGTTAGCCCGTGAGGCGCTCGGAGCCGAGGCGTATGCGGCCACGGTTGCGGCGCGAGCGCAAAGCCTTGAGGACCACATACGGATTCCGTGGATACCCGAGAAACAATCCAAGGCGCTGAGAGTGCTGGGTATTAAGTCGCCGGATGAGATCGGAGGGGCCTACATTGTGGGCGCGGGATTTGCGATCGAATACGGGGGATTGTCGGTGCTGTATCAACTTTTCGGTGAACGGTCGTTTGTGGTGATCGGTAATGCCCAAGAACAAGCTATTGTTCAAAAATATAATGAAGAGGTTCTCATTCCTGCCGGGAAATCGCCGATTCGTGTTGCGGATAACGCAGCGGAAGCCAATGCGGCATTGATTCGTGAGGTCCATGACCGCGGCGGGGTGAGTCCGTCTGCTTATCGGATCAAGGGCTTACTGGGCACGGGCGATACAGAGTTTGAGGCCGCGCTGATTCAGGAGATCGGCGAGGCGAATGTGGATATTATTGGATCCCACGGATTCGACCTGATTACCCAAGCTGCGGGCGTCGAAGATATTGTGAACGAATTCAAGGCCCGCTTCCATCTCGAGAAGTCTGCTTAAGCGCAAAAGACCACACAAAATTTCACGCGAGGCCGCGCGAACATTCCCGTAAAATTTCTCTCTCTCATGCAAGATTCTTCGCCATGCCGGTGTGCCGGCTCAGGATAACGGAACAAAACATTGTTATTCTGAGCCGGCACAGGCGGGAGAAGGATCTCATGGGACCTTTTTCTTGCAGTGCGAGTTCACCTTGCCCCGACAGGCTACCTACCCGCCTGTTTCTTTCCTACTCCCTGACGTTGGCATCTCGCCAGGCCCGATCGCAATTCGGGTGGATCAGCTTGGGAGTTTCAGGATCTTGCTGGTCCACCTCGGCATCGTTGATATGGTCGATCGCGTTTTTGCACTTTTGGCAGGTAGGATCTTTGAGAAATAATTCTTTGCGGATCAGGCTCGATTCGATAGCTTGGATCAGTTGGGCGGTTTTGACCGGTTTGGATACGGTCGGCTGAGCATAAAAGGGTCGATTACGGATGAGGCCGCCGTAGATTTCTTTCTGGCCTTGTTTGACCAGCGCGCTGACAAAGATCACTGGCGTAAGCCTCAGGTGTGGATCGTCCATCATGGCCCCGGCAATATCGTAGCCCCAAATTTCGGGCATGAGGATATCCAGGAGAATGACGTCCGGCTTAAATGTACGCATGGCAGCCAGGCAGGTCTTAGGTTCGGATACGGCTTGGACCGTATAGTTTCCGGTGCTTTCCAGGTTTAATTTTACGACCTCGCCAAACTTGACCTCATCATCGACAATCAGAATTTTCTTCATGAGATGGTTTCCCCATTTCCAAGCGGGTACTGCCTTCGTTATGTTCGAGTGATATTTCTGAGATTGCTTTGCCTCCGCCAAAGATCGTTGGTGGATCCCCGCAATGACTTCATTTTTCCTTCTTTCCTATCGGTCGGTTAAGTCCTCAACTTAAAGGATAATATCGCCGATTCCTTGAAGCGAGAGGGCCTGATACCGTATTCGTCAAGTTCGTATGATAATTCATCCTCATCCTGCCATCTTCGCCTCTGAAGGTGGAGAATCAAGGCGGAAAGGAGGGGAAAGTCAAAGCCATGGATGCGCTAGGAAAGAAGGGTGAGGTTCCACGGAGAGCCCCATCCCTCCCGCCGCTTAAGTTGCTGGTCATCGAGGATGACGTGGTCATGGCGCGGAATTTGATGAATCTCCTGTCTCAGGAGAAAAACCCCGCCTTTGAGGTGGAAGAGACCGATCGTTTAAAGACGTCGCTCCGGAGCCTCCGCAGATATATGCCCGATGTTATTTTATTGGAGCTTCATCTTCCGGACAGCAGCGGTCTGGAGACCTTTTTGAAAGTTCATGCCAACGCCCCGGCAGTGCCGATCGTGATTTTGACCAGCACCCATGATGAAGACCTGGCCATGCAAGCCATCAAAAGGGGCGCCGACGATTATCTGATCAAGGAAAATCTCGACCTCAAGAGAATTCCCCGTCTTTTGCGATTTGCCTTCGAGCGCAAACGCGCGCAGCGAAGGCTTCTCTTGGCCGAGGCCCGGTACCGGACGATTTTCGAAAACTCCGCGGTGGCCATTACGGTGACCGACGCCCAGGAGAGAATTGTATCTTGGAACAAATGCGCTGAAAATCTTCTAGGGATGAACCGCCAAGATTTATACCTGCGGCCCGTGCGCTCGCTGTATCCCGAGAAGGAGTGGAGGAGTATCCGTTTGCGGAACATCCGTCAAAAGGGGATTCAGTCTCATTTTGAAACCCGTGTCTTAAGGAAGGACGGCGAGGTCATTGATATTGACATTGCGATCAGCGTCCTGAAAGATGCGGAAGGCATGGTTACCGGGTCCATCGGTATCATGAAGGACATTACCGAACGCAAACGCACGGAGCGTGCGCTCCGAGAGGCTGAGGCCCGTTACCGGACGATTTTCGAGAACTCCGCGGTGGGGATTACGGTCACGGATGCCGAGGAGCGGATTGTCTCCTGGAATAAGTTTGCGGAAGAGCTTCTGAAACGGGGCCCCGAGGATTTGTATCAAAAACCCGTCAGCTCCCTTTATCCGGAAACAGAATGGAAAAGGATCCGGTCCTGCAATATCCGTCAGAAAAACAAACCGCAGCATCTGGAATCGCAAATGGTCCTGAAAGACGGGTCCGTGATCGATATCGAAGTTTCGATTACGGTCCTCAAGGACGCCGAAGGCCGCGTGACGGGCTCCATCGGTATTATCAAAGACATCACCGACCGGAAGATGGCGGAATATGCACTTCAATTCGCGGAACTGAAGTACCGTACTATCTTCGAAAACTCCGCAGTTGCCATCACCGTTACCGATGCCGACGAAAACATTGTTTCCTGGAATCAATTTGCC
>JAMWDC010000251.1 GCA_023819025.1 Candidatus Omnitrophota bacterium
CTTCAAAATTTCAATAAAATGTAGGCGTGTTATCAACATGGTTCTCTGGGGTCCGGGTTTCTAAATACCCGCCCCCTGGAGATAGGACCGGGACTCTTTTGGTGCGAAATTCGAAATCAAACAATTGATTATAAAATGGATCACAAAATTGATTAGTCCAACTCGTCACTCAGGGGTATAATTTGAGCCCTGAGACTGGGGTTTGTCCAAAGAACCGGATCCTGAATCCTCGGAAATCGGAATGTTCGATTGCGGTTTTCTCGGCGGATTCGGTAAGAGGCGGCGATGAAATTCAAGGAAATATTTGATTGTTTTCTCGAACGGAAGGATTCTCTCAAAGTCGTCTATGTGGCTTCGTGCGATCGGAACTGGAAACCGAACTCAGCAGCCAAGATGCTCGTGGAGATGATCCCACCCAACGAAATTCTTTTCCTGGATTACAAATTTACCCGGACCTATGCCAATCTCCGAGAGATTCCCAAACTTTCCCTCTCCTTTATGGATGATGTCGAGTTCAGAGGCTACCGCCTGACCGGTGTCTGTACGGTGATGGATTCGGGCGAGGAGTTTAAATACGCTCAAAAGATCTGGGAAAGAAAGCTTATTACCTATGAGGCGGACAGGATCATCCAGAGGGTCAAGGGGTTTCATTCCACCCGGGAGGGCGAAAACAGTCTGCCTGAAGATTTTGTGATCGTAAGGTTCACAGCGACCGAGGCCGCGGTCATCAAACCCGACAGAATTTTCAAGGCCCATCGGACATTTACCGTCCTGGCAAAATAAAAGGTACAAAAACAAAAACTTAAAATGGCGGGACCCTTTAGGCAAGAACCCGCCGTTCATTTTTTTATCCGCTGACGCGCTTGTGTATCTCATGGACCGTTTGGTCTCGCAGCAGAAACGAGCCCTTAAGACTTCCTATTGCAGCAAGTTTGAATGCAGACAATCGAAAAATCAATTTTTCAGTTTTTATCATGCGTCCCATGCTTTTATTGGCTGTTTGGCATCCTTTTTTCTCTCGCGTGCGTCTCTGGTCTGATTCTATTCGCGAAGCTCCGAGTGTGGTGTCCGTCAGACCGGTGGCTAGTCGCCCTCCTGCCGCCGGTAGTCCTGGTGTTCATGAGTGATATTTTCTATCGGATCCTGACATCGATTTTTGACGAACACAGCTGGTTCCGTCTTGAAAAAACCGTGATCCTTGCCCGGGGATTTCCTCTTTATTACGGTACGGATTCGGGGCCTGCGCTTGTGACCCTGTACGGTCCGGTTTCAGTGCTGGCCTATTTGCCGGCAGCCCTGGTCCCGTCGCCTTTTCTGATGGTCATGGTGGCTCAGGCTATTGCTTTTGCGTTCGTCTATCTGCCGGCGTTTTGGATCCACATCGGCGGGAAACCTCTCAAAGACCGGGATTCCCTGTTCGGCCTGATGGTTTTTTTCTGTTTTTCCTCTATGACGTTTCGCCTGACATCGCTACGTGCTGGTATTTTTACGGTCCACGCCGATGCACCCACTCTTGGATTATGTGCGTCGGCCTGCGCGTGTTTGTACTTTCGGACAGCTCAGCACACGAACTGGAGTTTGTTTTGGAGCTCCCTTTTTGCCGTGCTTGCGGTTTGGTCGAAGCAGGTGGCCGTGCCGCTCCTGCCCGCGCTTGCCTTGTATCTTTATCTTACGGAGGGGACGGCTGCGCTAAAACGATTCCTTTTTTTCGTGTTCGTGACTGGCACGGTCGTTTCCGCAATCTTTCTATGGGCCTTTGATGCGCGGAATATGTTCCTGCACATGTTTGTGATCCCTTCGCAGCATGCCTTGAGGCCGGGCGTACTCAAGGCCCTTTCCCGGATATCGCGGGAGTGGCTGATCATGGCAGCCTGGGGGATCTTTTCCATCGGCCCCTCGATTTTTCACGGCGGTCCGCGAACGGCCCTTTCTGAGTGGGTCCGCAAACATCGATGGTTTCTTTTCATGTTGGTCGGATTCTTCATGCTTCCGGTCTCTGTGATCGCAAGTCTGAAAGTGGGGGGATCAAACAATACGCATAGTTACACCAATTATTTCATCCTTCTGGCGACCACGACAGCCTTTTTGATTCCGGACCTCCGGCCCATTCGAATCCTCCACGGGAAATACATCCGTCCGCATCATGTTGTGATTTTTATGACCGTGGTGATGCTTGCCGTCAATATGTCTTTTCTTTTTTACCGTGTCAAAAACACAAGCCGCCTTAAGAATTTTGCGTTGGAGGCCTATGAGTTTGTGAAGGCCCATCCGGGCGAAGCCTATTTTCCGCGCCTGACACTCATCCATCTGCTTGCCGAAAACAAGCTTTACCATTCCATCGATGGGTTGATGGACCGTGACTGGGCCGGGATGCGGGTGACAGGAAAACACCTCCGCGATTATATCCCGCCCCGGGCTCAGGCCATCATTTTTTACGGCGAAGCCCACCGATGGCTGCTCGATCTTCCGGAGTTCGAACAGAAAAGTGAGCGATCGGCGGTGATTCCCGGCGCCGTGGTCTATCGGAGGATCGATTCTTCAAATTCGGGAACGGTTCGATGACGCACGGAACTTCCACAAACGATGAATTGGACTAAAATGAGCATTGGTTTTCGTATTTGACGCATGTAAAATACGCTGATAAGGCCTTTTGAAAGACGGCGGTATCAGAAAAGGAGGGATATGAAAAAACGTACGAGATCAAAAATAAAAAGTTCGTCCAAAAGCTCACGGGCAAAGAGCGAACTTCCCGAACTGGTTGCCGTCATGTTGAAGATTGCGGAACGGCTCGAGGTCCTGGAGAAGAAAGTGGATACAATGATTCACCAGACTTCATCCCGGATATCCGGGGCGAAGCCCGCATCCCAAAATTTTCAGCGCCCGGAACCGCCACACCCCGCACCGCCTCAAGAATCCCCGCCATACCGCCGTCAGAAAGAGAGGGTCTTGCACAAAGCAATCTGCGCGGATTGCCGCAAGGATTGTGAAGTCCCTTTCAGACCCAGCGGGGATCGTCCGGTCTATTGCAAGGAGTGTTTTGCGAAGCGCAAGTCCGGCGGTTCCCTTAAAACGAATATTACAGAGCGCAGTTCGGCACCTCATCCTCAGAGAGTGGTGAGAGTCATCCGGCATGGCGGAGTCGGCCGGGTGACCATTTCCGAGCCGGCTCTTTCCTCGAAGCGGGATTTTGTCTCGAAAAGAAGAATGCATCAGCATGCCAAAAAATCGAAAAAATCATCCCGAAGATAGAAATCGGTAAGAGAGACAGAGAGAGCATGGTTTTAATTTGAGACAACTCTGAAGCGGCACGATACTTCGGAAATAGCGAATCTTCTGACGGAAATCTTTGAGCTGAGTTGGAGCCGAAAAGGCGATCAGGTTGTAGGCAATCATGACAAGGGTTCTTTCGTGTTTAGTGTTGGGATCTTGGGCTAAGAAGGCCGCAATGTTGATGAATCTTGAGTGACAACGGACGTGGGACATCACGAAGTTGAGGACATCGATATCTTATGTCTTTTTTTACTTGATCGCGATCCTGGATTGGTGG
>JAMWDC010000252.1 GCA_023819025.1 Candidatus Omnitrophota bacterium
GCCGTCAGGATTTTTTCCGGAAAAATGCCTGCCCTGCCTGTCTGAATCCACCCTTCCTCGGCCTTCCCTTCCGTACCCACACGTACGATTATATTTTTGAGACGATCCTTTCTTGCAGGAGAAAGTTTCCGGAGCCGCATCCTAAGCTCGGAAATCACCGCGTTGATCCGCGCATCCGCGATCGGGCATTCGACGACTTCGATGAGCGTGCGGTTATCTTTGGCCACAAATCCGAAGCGCGGCTCACGCGCCCCTTCACTCCTAAGAAAAGTGATGTGATTGCGGTAGTTACGGGATTGCGGGGAGGCAACAGTGTTTTCTGCAGCCATCTCTTTAAATCCCCCCAAGCGGCCGAGAAGATCCTCAAGCATTTTCCGTTTGGCCTCAAGCTGGCCTTCATAGGCCAGGTGCTGAAATACACAACCGCCGCAGGTCCCGAAATGACGGCAAACGGGTTGCCGGCGAAGGAACGAAGGTTCGAGAATTTTTACCGCTTCGGCGCGGACAAATTTTTTCTGAATCGAGCGGATCCGGGCCTCGACCCTTTCTCCGGCCAGCGCGTCGGCGACGAAATAGACCATGCCCCTGCGACGGGCAACGCCTTCCCCGCCGTAGGCAAGCGAATCTATTTTCAGTTCTAGGATCTGTCCGATACGCATCGATAACACCGCGACAGACACTTATTTCTCCCTGTTACTCACAAAAAATTAGGTGTCTGTCCCCAATGAACGTTACACCAGGAGTCATCCTTCTCCCGCCGACGGCGGGATCAGGATGACGGGTCGGAAACACCCCGACTTCAAATAACTGTGCGGCGGATTTCATTCTGTCGGGGTTTCTGGTGTTTCAGGCGCGGTCCGGGAATACGACCTTTCCCACTGCCGCTTGTTCATAAACATTTTTCGGTGCTCTTTCATTTTTTTGTGAAGCTCCGAGAACTGTTCGGGGGTCAAGATTGAACGGATGGCGAGGATCCCGTCCACACGATCCTTCAGTCTCCGTGTCTCGAGGACCGACAATTCTGTGATGAGTTGGTCGATTTTTGCACGGTCCACTTCCGGCTTCTGGAGTTCGTCTCTCAGCTCTTTGTGTTTTGCAAAAAATTCTTCATGGCTTTTTTCCCGCTGCGTCTTCATCTGCAACCGATGCTGTTCGATCTGAGTCTTCTGCTGGTCCGTCAGACCGAGTTCGTTGATGATCTTTTCGATCATCGCCTCCTTCCTTCCACCAAACCCGCCGCGCCCCTTTTTACCATGACTTCCCCAGCCGTGGTCGCCAAAGGCATAGGCCGGCGTCGACAAAACCAACATCCCGATCAATCCCCACACCGTGATTCCATATCCGCAAATGTTCTTCATAAATGTTTCCTCCTTCGGAAAGTTTCGCTTTTATCTCCTTAGACATTAGGACGATTGAAAAAGTTTCAATCCAGGAAGACCACTTCAATCGCGGTCCCCAAACTTTCGGTCTCAGCCTGAAATTCCAAATCCTCCGAGCTTACACCCATTAGATACAGCATTTGATCCCCCAGATATGCCTTTCCGTTCAACGAACCCTTAGGGACATAAATCAAAAGGGCCGCGATCAGAAACACGGCTGCCAGCCCCACCCCGCCGAGAACCGGTTTTGGCATGATCCCTAAAATCCTATCCCAGGCAGCCTTGAATCGGTCCAACAGTACTTCGGCCGCCGGCCTCTTCTGGGGTTCTTTTTCGATCGCAGCTTTGATTTTCAACCACACGGATTCAGGCGGTTGGACCGGTCCTGCTTCTTTAAAAGGGCGGACCAGCGTCTGGAAAAACTCTTTGTAAAATGTCCGGCACGATGGGCAGACCTCAAGATGTCCTTGAACCTCAGGGTCCAAGATCGTATCCGTTTCTTCGCGAAGATCACTACGAATCAGTAATTCTTGCACTTTCCTACAATCCATGTTGGGCGACCCCCTTTTTGGCATATTCAATCAGCCGCTGTCTGGCCCGTTTCAGGCGGGTGCGTACGGTATTGATATTCAGTCTTAAGACCGTGGCCATTTCCTCGTAACTTAAGTTTTCGATCTCCCTTAAGACAATACATGCCCTCTGTTCGGGCGTTAAAATTGCGAGTAAGGATTGTACCGTCGCCTCGCGGCTGAGTTGTTCCATGCGTTCCTCCACAGCTGGAGAAACGCCTTGAGTGGCCAGAACCGAATCATCGGTGCGGCGGTTCCTCTCCCTGGCTAACCGCTTGCAATAATTAAGCGTTGTGTTGAGCGTGATTTGGTAAGCCCACGTTTTAAAGGAAGACCGATATTGAAAATTCTTCAGATTGTGGTAAATCTTCAGGAACACATCCTGCGTAATTTCCTGGGCATCTGCGGTATTCCGTACCATCCTTAACGCAACGCTATAGACGAAACCCGAGACGGCCTCATAAATTTTTCGGAATGCCGTCATATCCCCCTGTGCGGCAAGCTTTAAAACATCCTCGGATAATTCTTCCACGGGCATCCTTTTCCCCAGGTTGTCAGGGCGTTTCAAGCCATGTGGTGAGGCTAAAAAAATACCAATGGCATGAATATGGGACGGTATTATAGACTGTTTCCATCCCGAATTTCCTGTGAAACAAGATTCACTTTTTACCCTTTCGAATACAAAACCTTCAACTGATCAATCGTGGGCTTGTCCGGATAATACTCCCCCTGCGGTCCGATATACCCTTTTTCGGATTTTACCAAAGTCACGGGCGTATAGCTTCCGTTGGCATTCGGAACGTTAAGAACAATTTCTTCCTGCGCTGCCGGGGATTCGGCCTTGCGGGAAGTCTTCGCATACATGGCTTTCAATTGATCAATGCTCGGATAGTCCGGATAAAATTCACCCTGGGGCCCTACGTATCCGTTACTGTATTTCTGCAGGACCACGGGGATGTAGCTACCGTTCGGGTTCGGAACATTCACGACAACACTTTTTTCCGGCACCTCCACGGCCGTTGGATTCAATGTCACAACAGCAGGCGGCGGATTCACAACCTGATAGCCGGTGGGTTGTTTCACATAATAGGTACGATCGTAATAGTAATACGGCGTGTTGTCATAAATGATGGTTTGATATCCGACCGGAATGGCTTCGACCACGGCATGAACGGGAGGCGGAACCATCACATACCCAAACGCGGTACTCTGGAAAAACCGTCCTGAGTAATAGAAATACTTGACTCCATTCACCCAACACGGCCGATGTCCGTGCGGTAGGTGGGAGTAATATTGGGCATTGTAGTAAAACGCTGGGGCACGCCACTCGGTATGTCTGGCAAACGCCTCACCCCCTGTGGTTACACAAAATGCCAGAACTAAGGTTAAAACAGAAATTGCCGTGGTTATTTTTTGCTTTGCGGTTCCCATTTTCTATCTCCTTCTTAGACACCGAATTGATCTGTTGAACATAAGGTACAACCCAAAGGTCGGCTTTCATACCTTAGACAGCCCGATTTCCAAAAAAGTTTCACGAATTTGAGTCAATGACAGAGATGGGGCCGGCAACAATTTGTGG
>JAMWDC010000253.1 GCA_023819025.1 Candidatus Omnitrophota bacterium
TCGGGGTTATGAACGGGCCGATTCTTTGCGGGACCGAGGAGAAAAACCCTATCCGGTTGAACGAGTGATGCGGGATGTAAGAATCAATACCGTGATTGAAGGGACGAGTCAGATCATGAGGCTCATCATTGCGCGGGAGGCGTTGGATAGTCATGTGAATCTCATCATGCCGATGGTTTCTCCCAACAGTAAAATCCAAGAACGTTTATCTGCTTTCTTGAAAGCCGTAGGTTTTTACAGCCTTTGGTATCCCAGGCAATTTATTCCGCGGGATCCCTTACCCAAAAATGTTTGGATCCCCCAAGCCCTTCGCGGTCATATGAAATATGTCGGCCGGACGGCGAGACGGCTGGCGCGGAACGTGTTTCATGCCATGATGATTTACCAGCAAAAACTTGAAATCAAACAGCAGCTGATGAGCCGGATTGTGAATATCGGTACGGATCTTTATGCGATGTCCGCATCCTGTGCCCGTGCGATTCGTCTTTGCGAAGCCAATCCTTCGGACCCAAGCCCGTCAGAACTAGCCCACCTCTTTTGTCTTCAGGCGCGCTCGAGAATCGAAAAACAGTTTCGCTCCCTCTTCTTCAATCATGATGCCGATGCGTACAAAGTCGCACAAAAAGTCCTTCGGAACGAATACGCCTGGCTGGAAAACGATATCATCGCTCCCGATTGATCCCCTTGAGTCTCAGCGGGACTTCAAGCCCCCTTGAAGATTTTACGGACGTTGCCGTGATGTTTCCGTCCTTTGTTACTTTTCCTTTTGATCAATGGAAAATCTTTAGATAGAATATGGCAAATTTGGCTTAAGCCGTCGCGGTCGCGAAATGTTTGTCAAAGCCCCTCGCGCATTGTCCAATTTACCAAATTTTATCGCGATTACTTTTCATGGAAGTGGAATGGTTGGTGACATGGCTTCGTGCAACGAAAAGGTTCATATCCTGAAGGCCACCTTTGCAAAGTTCGTTCTGATTCTGGGACTTTTTATTTTTCTGAAGGGATCCTTTTTAGATGCGGGGAAAGCGTCTGCCTCTTTGGGGCTCCCGGCCCTCGAAGATAGCAAGGCCTTCCGTCAATTTATGATGCGTCCCATGTCCGATCTCTCCAAACTGATGTATTTGATCGACCGGCTTTCCGATGCGAATATCGAGATTCGCTACGACAATTACTACTACGATACGAAATTCGCGGCCCGTCTCGCACGGTGGTTTCTTGCCCGGTTCTACCGTGGGGAAACGGCGGAACAAATGGTGATGCATTGGTGCAATACCTCCTTTCCTTCCGGTAAGTTGATATGGGTTCGCTTGCCGGACGGAAGTTTTCGTCTGTCTCGGGAAATTCTGCTGGAGGAATTAAGAGAATTAGATTCCGCAATAGAAAAATTGTCCCTTCCCCAAAATCCTACTTCCTGAACATACCGTTTCTGAAGCGGTTCATTTTCACCGTGTCCCCTATACCCCAAAAAAACATTTCTGCGTGATGTCATTTTGGGAAATGCATTTGTGGGATTGTTGACTGTGGAAACGCTCTCGAGATGTCGATAAAAGAACAGTGAAATTTTCAAACGGAGGCATGGACATATGGCACAAAGGGCGCTTAGAAAGTTGTCGTCGGGTAACGTGTGGATTTTTAAAATCAAAAATCGGAGGGGGTACGGGGCAGTTTGCAAAAACCACCTAACCGAAGGCCGTAGTCCCGTTCAGGCATTTTATCGGATGGCAAAGGCCGTGAAACGGTCCGGCTTCGCGTTGACCGGGAATGTCCCTCGTCCGCGGTAGGTGCTAAGTGGATTCATCAGCCGGGGATTCGTGGTCAACATGGCGCCGAGTTTAAAGATCTTGTCCGTGTAAGGCTGCGAATTTGTTGAGTCACGAAAACGAAGGTGACTTCTCCTTTTATGATTTATTTTTTTTCTAGATATGATTACCCGCCGAGGAATTTCTGTTCTTTCCCACCTTCATTGACATCCATGGGAGGGTACTGTAGAATGCCCTCAACCGATAGTTAGGAGATGAGTTAACTCTTTATGCCCACACGTGTTCTAAGCGGTACACGTCCTACCGGAAAACTGCATCTGGGAAATCTCCTGGGTGCAATTGAAAATTATAAAAAGCTTCAGGGCGTGGATTCTTTTTTTATGATTGCGGACTGGCATGCCCTGACCACTGAATATGAATCGCGGACCACGATTGCAGAGCAAGTCATGGAAGTCGTGATCGATTACTTGGCGTGTGGGCTCGATCCCGATCAATGCACGATCTTTGTGCAAAGCGAGGTCCCGGCCCATGCCGAGATGGCTCTGCTTTTGTCGATGATCACGCCGCTGGGTTGGCTTGAGCGCAATCCGACTTATAAGGATCAGCTCCGGGAGTTGGAGGGAAGGGAACTTCACACCCATGGATTTCTGGGTTATCCGGTGCTTCAGGCTGCGGATATTTTGCTTTACAAAGCTCGGAAGGTTCCC
The DNA here is from genome assembly GCA_023819025.1 of Candidatus Omnitrophota bacterium. Lineage (GTDB taxonomy): Bacteria > Omnitrophota > Omnitrophia > Omnitrophales > Aquincolibacteriaceae > JAMWDC01. The sequence continues at coordinate 2,468 of JAMWDC010000253.1, forward strand.
GTGGGGGAGGATCAGCTCCCACATTTGGAATTAACCCGTGAAATTGCCCGGCGGTTTAGCCATCTTTACAAAACCGATATTTTCCCGGAGCCGCAGGCCATCCTGACGCAAACACCACGCATCCCGGGGATCGATGGCCGCAAGATGAGTAAAAGTTATGACAATTGTATCTATCTTGCCGATAGCGAGGAAGAGACGAAGAAAAAAGTTTTGTCGATGATCACTGATCCGGCTCGAAAAAGGCGCGAGGACAAAGGTCATCCGGAGGTATGCCCTGTTTTTTTGTATCATCAGATTTTTAATTCCTCCCAGACGGAGACGGTGGCGCATGAATGCCGCAACGCGCTCCGCGGATGTGTGGAATGCAAATTGGAAATGGTCGGCAAAATGAATGAGTTTTTAAGTCCGATCCGTAAAAGGCGGGAAGAATGGAACAGGAAGAGAACCGAGGTCCGGAAAATATTGGACCGGGGGAAGAAACGGGCCCAAGAGGTGGCGGATCAGACCCTCTTGGAAGCGATGAAGGCCGTGGGGCTCCGCAGCTAGAATCCGGCAAACCCTTGCAGGCTGTATCCGATGCTGGCGCAAAAGATTCGGTGCCTGAACCGTATGATCCCACGAATCCCCTTCATGTCAAATTGAAAGTTTATGAAGGGCCCCTGGATCTCTTGCTGGATCTGATCAAAAAAAACGAAATGGATATCTATGATATCCAGATTGCAGAGATCACGAGACAATATCTGGATTACTTAGCTCAGATGAAGCAATTGAATCTGGAGATCGCCGGTGAGTTCATCGTTATCGCGGCGACGCTGATTTATATTAAATCCAAAATGCTTCTGCCCCAAGAAAAGGGTGATGAGGAACAGGTCGAAGTGGATCCTCGGGCCGAACTTGTACAAAAACTTTTGGAATACCAGGCCTTCCGGGAAGCCGCCAAAAGGCTGGGATTGCTCGAAGAGGAGCAGGGGAAAGTCTTTACCCGCCAAATTTCGAATTATTATTTGGGGGAACTCGAAAGTTCGAATCTTGACATGGATCATTTTAGTG
>JAMWDC010000254.1 GCA_023819025.1 Candidatus Omnitrophota bacterium
CGCAACCGATCTGCGGCCTGTCGAATACCAATGTATTCCAGCTCGCCGAATGCAAAGCGCATCGAATACCGTCCACCGGATCCGAGCTGTAACCCTTATCTGACGTTTGCCGCCATGCTCATGGCGCGACTTGACGGTATCCAGAACAAGATTGATCCCGGCCAACCCATCGATAAAGATATCTGTGAACTCCCTCCGGAAGAGAAAACCAAAATCAAAATTGTCCCCGGCTCTTTGGAGGAGGCCTTGAATGCCCTCGAAAAAGATCATGACTTCCTTCTTCAGGGTGATGTGTTTACCAAGGACGTGATTGATACGTGGCTTGCTTATAAGCGTGAAGTGGAGATCGACGCCATCAAATTACGCCCGCATCCGCACGAGTTTTATTTGTATTTTGACATCTGATGTAGGCGCCTATTTTGCTTGTATATAGGGAGCTGTCCCTTAACCCGTCCCTTTTTCACTTTGCTCATGCTGTCCCTTCGTGGTAAATTAACGTCCATCATGATCAGGCGCACGGTGATGATGTTTTTGCTCATTCAGCTGCTTATGGGGATGTTTGTCTGCCTTCCCGCCCTGGTTGCCCAAATTGAGCCTGAAGGGGCGCCTGTAAGGAAAATTCAGCGGGGATTTCTCAACATCGTCCTTTCGCCGTTTGAAATTGCCTACGAGGTGAGTCAAGGTACGAAAACCGACCAGTTTGTTCCGACATGGGCTGTCGGTCTCGGCAAGGGAGCTTGCTATGCGGCCGGTCGTGCTTTAGCCGGCGCTTATGAAATCGTGACTGCCCCTTTTCCCATCCCTTCAGGTTATGAACCGGTTGTTTATCCCGAATTCGCCTGGCAGCATTTTGATGGAGAGCAAGGCGATCAACAGGCAGCGAAAAGCAAATAATCAGGGATGGAAAATGGGGAGTGTGGACGGATTTTTCAGGTTCAACGGTGTTATTTCTTGCGGCGCCGGAGAAGTATTGTGCCGAGGCCGCCAAAAAGGGTCAGCAGAATCGTCGATGGTTCCGGGGTATGAACTACGGAGTCGAGGTTCAGAGTGATGCAATTATTTCCGCACTGCATGGTCCAATGTGCCGAAAATTTTGGAATAAAAAAATTGGTAACCCATAATGGAGTCAACAGGTTGATTGGGATACCGATTTCAAAGGCATAATGTTTATTGGCGATGTAGGTCAGGTTATCGTAAGCAAAGAGGACATTTCCTAAAGAAACGCCTCCATTGAGCGCAAAGGGATTACAGACGCTGAAATATTGGGTGTTCGACCAAGAGGCATGCTTAAAAAGTTCTCCTTGCTTGGACGTTCCCCAGTTGCCGGTTGTTTCGACCCCAAACTCGTAGGTTCCGTTGTTTCCAAAATCGAGGGCAAAATCTCCTGGGGCATTTCCCTCAAAGACTGCCAGTGGGAATCCGGTGACCACAGCAAAATAGGCATCATTAGAATCGCGGGTAAATAGGATGGCTTCAACAGCATACTTTTGTCCACCCCACCCGGGATCGAGAAAGTATACAGCTGGGTTCTGGCAACTGATGGCGGCGTAAATGCCGGGATTCGGATCCCAGTCCGATAAACCATACGCCGCGGGATTGATCCCTCAATCGTCGACCTGTCCATTCACAAGGATGCCAGCATACCAATGGACTGATGAGAAAAAAAGACAGCCAAGCAGACAGGTTATAAAAACCAAAATTTTTTGGAGTACGGCTTTACTGAAGCACGTGGGGCAGAGCGATACGGCCACCAAATCTTCAGGATAGAGTTTGGCGTATTGATGAGGCAGAAAAGATTCGAGCCATGTGTTTTTGACCGGAGGGGAAGCGCGAGTTTCATCCGCATGCACCAGCTTCTCAAAAGCAATCTTCTCAAGCATGCATTCGTAGAGCGGCTTGAAGTAAGGCGCCAGGCGATGCAGTCCCGCTGCTAACACTCCGGATGAAACCTCCAATCCTCCGCCCGCCCTCTTCACACCCTGGCGTTCCAAGGGCATGCGTAGGCATATTGATCCAGCAAAACCCGGATCCAAAAATCCATTGAGTACCGCCCCTTCTCAAACCGTTGCACGGGCCCGGGCGAAACCACGATCGGATCCGGACACGGGCAGGTCCTGCGGTATTTCCTGCGCCGGTGCCGGAGGAGAATATATTGAACTTGAATCGTCACTTCATAAGAAAGTTCTTCGGAGTTTCATTCCTTAAACGGCAGTCCACACCTTGGACAATAACAATCTCCGGGATCCATAAAATGCTGGTGATCTTGCATCCCAAGATGAAAAGGGATGCTGCGGCCATGCCCCTTGTGGCCCTTTTGAGCTCCGTGAGTTTTGGGTCCGTCGGCTTCCGAGGATTCAGTGCCAGGGATAATCCGGCCGCGCTTTTCTGTCTTCTTTGAAAACAACAGCTTCCGTAAATAGGCATTGTCCGCCTCGAGTGTCTCCAGGCGCCGCTTCAGATAAGCAATCTCATCTTCCGCCGCTCTCAGCCTTCTTTTCGTTTCCTGGTGTGCGGCATATTCCTGCTCATAAAGAAACTGAAAATCTTGATCTTCGTATCGGCGGGGTGCTTGGAACGGAAGGATTTCAGCCTCCGGAAAAGACTTTTCTACAGCAAGGATGCTTGGTTCACTCATGACCTCTCGGTCATCGGCTTATTTCTCCAACCCTTGACCATTTCTTCTATTGCGCCCTCACGTGCTTCAGTGATGCTATTCAAAAGTAGATGGATTCAATGAGGCAATTTATCAACATCAACGGCGGCATGGTTACATTTACGATTGACTGCGGACAGCTTTTTTGGAGCCGTGTTCGAGAAGAGGAATTCCAAAACGGATTTTGCGGCACGGGCACTTGCACCTTCGTCACCTAACATCCTGCGGATATTGAATAAGGCGGTTTTCATATCCTCATAAAGCTTCCTGTTGCTCAAGAGGGTTTCGGCCTTCTTTGCAATAGTCTGGGGATTCAGATTATTTTGGATAAATTCAGGGATGATATTTTTTCCTGCCAAGAGATTAGCCAACCCCAAATAGGGGACCCGAATGAGGCATTTGCCCAAGAAATAAGTGGACCAGCTTGTTTTATAGAGAAGGAAAAACGGTGTTCCAAGCAGGGTCGTTTCCAAGGTGGCTGTTCCTGAAGTGACTAGTGCAAAGTCCATGGCCGCGGCAAGATCGTAAAGGTACCGTCCAAAACGACGGACGCGAAGATCAGGATAACGTGACATGATCTGGTCATAAATATGCGGATCGACATTTTGGGATTGAGTCAGAAAAAAAATCGTGTTGGGAATGGATTTCCGAAGATGGAGCGCTGTTTCCATCATGATGGGAAGGATTCGAGACACCTCCTTGGATCGGGAGCCGGGCAAGAGACCGATGGCCGTTTGGTGGGGTTGGATATCGAATTGGCTTCTCAAGGTCTCCCGAGAGGCAGAAATTTTGACCTGATCCAGAAGGGGGTGCCCCACAAATTCGCAAGGGATGCCAGCCTTTTCGTAAATTTCGG
>JAMWDC010000255.1 GCA_023819025.1 Candidatus Omnitrophota bacterium
GTATAATCCAGATACGTTCAGAGGAGCGGGCGACTATTATTTATATAGAAAGGGACGTACGGTATGACGTATTTTGATGAAACGCAGATTACGAAGGCAATCTTCGATGCCTATCAGGAGAAATTCGCATCGCGGATCACCAGCGATGTCATCTTGGTCGGCGCGGGTCCGGCTGGGTTAACCGCCGCCTATTATCTTGCGAAAGAGGGATTTAAGGTGACTGTATTGGAAAAACGGCTTGCTCCCGGCGGCGGTATCTGGGGTGGCGGCATGGGATTAAATGAAGTTGTTGTGCAGGAAGAGGCATTACCCATTCTCGATGAGTTTGGGATCCGGTACCGCAAATACGGCCGCGACAATCTGTTTACTGCGGATGCGGTAGAAATGGCCGCGACCCTTGTTGCCGAGGCCATTCGCGCCGGCGCGGTACTGTTCAATTTGGTTACCCGTTAGGAGATCTGCATTCAATCTTCACGACTAACGGGGGTCGTGGTGAATCGTACGATGATCTCGGGCGCGTTGCACGTGGATCCGGTTGTTATGCATGCCAAGGTGACAGTGGATACCACAGGGCACGATGCGATCCTTGTGGATCATTTAAGGCGCCGCGGATTATTTAAAATTACCACGCCCAGCGGTCACATCGGCGACGGTCCGATGAATGCGACCGAAGGCGAGGCCTTTGTCGTCGAACGGACCGGAGAAATTTATCCCGGGCTCTGGATCGCGGGCATGAGTGTCTGCGCGACATTCGGCGGGCCCCGCATGGGCCCGATTTTCGGCGGGATGCTCCTTTCCGGAAAACGCGCAGCGGAGCAGATTGCGGAAGCTTTTAAGAACGTCAAGACCGCAACGAAGTTACGGTAACGTATCAACCTAAGCCGATCACACACTATTGCCATAACAGTGCTTTTCACAGTACGAAAATTTTTCATTAATTTAAGGAGGTCTTGCGATGTCGTTGGAACGATGGATCCGGTTGATTGCCGGAACACTTATTCTCGTGAGCGTGGCCCTAGCGGTATGGGTTAACCCGTGGTGGTTACTGGTTACCGCGTTTGTCGGGGTGAATCTTGTCCAATCTGCGTTGACGCAATGGTGTTTGGCTGAAATTATTTTAAAGAAAATGGGAGTGAAGCCGGGATCTTCATCCCGCTGTCAGTGAAGAGGTTACGAGTCCGGTCCCTGATGATTCGGTGCTTGTTTTTTTCTGGAATTTTATCTAGAATGCGGATTCCCGGTTTCAACGAAAACTTTTTCGAAGTGTTTTCAACCTACCCATGCACATTTGAGTATGGCAGTACGAGACGTTGTGAATACGGATGTGTTAATCGTCGGCGGCGGCCCGGCTGGCTTGGCCGCGGCGATTCATCTTGCGGACCTCATCTCAGACCACCATCAGAAAATTGCGAGCGGTGAACGTATAGGCGATCCGCATCCGCTCCCGTTTAGCATTCTGCTTATAGAAAAAGGGGGCTCTATCGGAAGCCACTCTATTTCTGGGGCCGTTGTCAACCCTTCGGCTTTCCAAGAACTCCTGCCCGGTACGCCGCTTGGGGACATCCCTTTTGATTCTTCGGTCACTGCGGATGAGGCTTGGTTTTTGACACGAAGCCATGCCTTCAAACTCCCGTTTCATCCGCCTTACATGGCGAACAAGGGGAATTATCTCGCCTCGCTGGGCAAACTTTCACGCTGGCTTGCGGGGGTTGCAGAGAAGAAGGGTGTGCAGGTCTTTCCTGGTTTTGCTGGACGCGAATTGCTCATGGATCAAGGCCGCGTGCTTGGGGTTTGTACAGGTGATTCCGGTTTGGATAAACACGGAAATAAGCAGTCGAATTATCAGCCGGGCACTGAGGTACGAGCAAAAATCACGATTCTAGCAGAGGGCTCGCGGGGATTTTTGGCGAAAAAACTGATTCAGAACTTGGAACTTGCCAAAGACAGCAATCCGCAAATCTATTCCACGGGTGTCAAGGAATTATGGGAAGTTCCTGCCGGGACTTTTAAACAGGGCCGCGTGGTTCATACCCTCGGGTATCCTCTCGATTTCTTCCAGTTCGGCGGTGGCTTTATTTATGGGATGGCCAATAATCAAGTCGCGGTCGGATTGGTTGTCGGACTTGATTATCGGGATCCCACGTTTGATCTTCACCATGCCTTTCAGGTTTACAAACGTCATCCGTTTATCCAGGCCATTCTCCAGAACGGCAGGATCCTCCGCTACGGCGCGAAGACTATCCCGGAGGGCGGATGGTTCGCCTTGCCCAAGCTCTATCACCATGGAGTGATGATCGTGGGGGACAGCGCCGGATTTCTGAGTATGCCGAGTTTAAAAGGTATTCATTTGGGGATCCAATCCGGCATGCTTGCCGCGAAGGCAGCCTACCAAGCGCTCATCCAAAATGATTTTTCCGAAAAACAGCTTTCGGTTTATTCTGAACTTTTCAAGAAGAGCCTGATCGCCAAAGACCTTTATCGGGTTCGGAATTTCCGCCAGGGGTTCAAATCCAATTTAATGTTCGGAGCGATTCATTTCGGCGCCCAGTTAGCCACGGGGGGGCATGGGCTCACTCTGACCGGCCGTCTGACCACGCACGAAGATTACGAATGCCTGGACAAGCTATCCAAGGTCAAGGGGCGGGGATTTCTCGAGAAGTTCAAGAACGAGATCATTTTTGACAAAAGACTCACCTGGGACAAGGTGACAGACGTTTTTTATTCGGGCACCCAGCATGACGAACATCAGCCGAGTCACTGTCTCATTCCGGATCCGAATGTTTGCCGCGACGTCTGCATCCCGGAGTACGGGGCACCCTGTCAGCATTTTTGTCCCGCCGAAGTCTATGAACTGGTGACGGATCCGAAAACTGCCAGAAAGGATGTGCGGATTCATTTTACCAACTGTGTGCATTGCAAGACATGCGATATCAAGGATCCCTTCAGAAATATCCAGTGGGTGCCGCCCTATGGGGGTGACGGCCCGGCCTATGAGAATTTGTAAAATTTAAAATTGTAAATTTAAAATTGAGTTCAACATGGGTCTCAAAATCGTCAGTCTTTTAAAACAAGTTCCGCTCGCATCCGAAATGCGGATGGGCGAAGACGGCTTGATGGAACGAACCAAGGCCAAGTCCCAGATTAATGTGGACTGCACATTCGGACTGGAGCAGGGGCTCGAGATCAGGGACCAAGTGAAGGATGCGGAATTGATCGTGGTGTCCATGGGACCCCCGTCTTTTGAGCAATCGCTCAAGAAGGCCGTGTCCATGGGCTACGATCGCGCGGTCCTTCTCTCAGACAGGCGGCTCGGCGGTTCCGATACCTTTGCAACCGGCATGTCGATTGCGAGGCTTTTGATGAAACTGGGTTTGAGCCGCGGCAGCGCCGAACCGTTTATTATTTTTACCGGCCGGCAGACAACGGACGGCGATACGGCGCACGTCCCATCCCAGGTTGCGGAGAATCTGGGGATTCCTCAGGCCACTTTCGTAGAAAAG
>JAMWDC010000256.1 GCA_023819025.1 Candidatus Omnitrophota bacterium
ACATATAGCGGTGATGAGAATGGACGATATCGGGTTGGAATTCCCGGAAGACGCGGCTGAGTTCGGAAAAGGCTGCAGGGATATTGCGTTTGGAAGGGATACGGAGCGGGAAAACCGCAAGTCCCGTTTTTCGCGCCTCGGCTAATGTGTAACATTCATTAATCGCGACTGCCGTCGGATATCCCCGGTCCCGGATTCCTCGGGCAATCTCGAGCATGATCTTTTCCAGACCGCCGAACAATTTTTCCTCGTCCGAAAAATTGATCTGCAAAATTCTGGGGACCAAATTTTTTTGCATGTCTTTGCGGCTTCCTCAAGTTTTCCCACGCGGCATTATAAATCATCCAACGCTTGGGGACTAACAAATCTTGGGTGCAGAATGATTGTCTTTAACTGTAGCCGCACCGAGGCGGCTAAGATCGGCCCCTCCAACCGCCTCTTTGAGTTCCCCGCGCATGAGCGGGGATGAATGGCGTGCGGAGGTGATACGTTGTAGAGTGCGCGAGTGGAAACGAGAGTATCCAACGGAACCGTTTCAGATTTTATTTTTCTTTTTTTCTATGTTATGATGCGGCCGGCGGGGAGGAATGTTTCCCTCAAATCGAGGGCTGAAGCCGCCTCGCCAAAGTTCTTTCCGGCTTTTCGACGGGAGAAAAAAAAATGACGTTATTACGCCGACTCTATGATTGGTCGCTTAAAAAGGCCGCAACAAAACACGCCGAAAGGTTCCTTTTTTGGATTGCCTTTGCTGAATCGTCTTTTTTCCCGATCCCTCCGGATATCCTGCTGATTGTCATGGTGCTTTCCACAAGGACGAAATGGTTTCATTATTTTCTCATCTGTCTTGTCGGTTCCGTCCTAGGAGGGATAGCAGGATATCTGATCGGTTTTGGCATATGGGAGGTCGTCCATTCTTGGTTTTTTACCTATGCCTTTTCCGAAGCGACCTTTGAAAAGGTCAGGCACCTTTACATGCGTTATGACTTTTGGGTTGTCTGTATAGCGGCTTTCACGCCCATCCCTTATAAAGTGTTTACCATTGCCGCGGGTGTTGCGTCCATTGATGTCATACGATTTGTCTTAGCGTCCGTGTGCGGACGCGGCGGGCGGTTTATTGTTGTTTCGTTTCTTCTTTATCGTTATGGTGCTTCGGTGCGGCGGTGGATCGAGAAGTACTTTAATTTACTCACCCTCGTTTTCACGATACTGCTGCTTGGTGGATTTTGGGCCATCAAGCACTTTGTACGCACCTGAGGGAATCGAAAGAAACGCTCCAAAAGGCGCGGCCATTTTTATAACGATATGCTTTGGGAATAAAATCATTCTGTGAGTGCAGAAAGGGCGAACTCGTGACCCGATTTCCGGAACGGCGCGAATACCCTCGAGTCAAAAAACTGGAACGGCGCGAATTTCAGCGGGTGATCGTCAGATTAGAAGCCGAGATCCGCACTGAAAAGAAAACGACTGTGATCAGCGGCTGGACAAGAGATTTGAGCGTTAAGGGGATTTACGTTTTGTGTCAGGAGCGGCTGCCTGTAGGGGCCCACTGTAAGTGCAAGATTTATTTGGGGGATCTTCTGCAGGGTGCGCCGTTGATCGAAGTGGACGGCCGCGTGATCCGTTATGACGACACTGGTATTGCCGTCCAATTTACGAATGTTGCCATTGAATGTTTCAAGAGACTCCGAGATTTCTTCGGCCGCGTCGATAACGATTGACCTCTAGAGAAGGGTCTTATTTTTCGGCATAGCTTCACGGATTTTCCGCGTTTCTTAACCTCAAATGAATGAAGTGGTTAAGTTCGCGGTATTTTGAAATCCTGATCGAGACCTCAAGCGATCGTCCCTGGGGCATCCTTTCGAATCCCAGCGAGCAAATTTTTAGGTTTGTGTTGGAACGTCGGTGGTGATGAGTTAGCCCCAAGATGGGCTCAAAAAGCAGACGATTTAGGGATAGACCGCGGAACGAATGATTTTGTGAAGCCAATTTTCCCAACGGTTCCAGACGCCTTTCTCGAGCCCGGGCGTCGAATGGGACTGGGCCTTCCAGTCCAAGAACACGTTGGCAATTTCCTCATTCTGCCATTTTTCAACGCGCCCGCGCACGGGTTGCCCCATGTGATCGTAGGTCAGATTTGCGTGATAAGTGATTTCCCCGAAATCCGTCTTGCCGATCTGACGGTATTTGGCCCATGTGATCCTTTCCACGTGTCCGCGATCCGAATGATATTGAACAATGACCCACTGCCGTGTCTTGGGGCCACGGTAAGGTTTGATGATGATATCGAAATATTCGACTTTTTTAGCCGTGACATCCAAAGAAGTGTCATAAATCACCTTTTGAAGCACAGATTTCCGATCCAGTCTCCTGCCGTCGGGGGCGAAATCCGTGGTTAACGTCTGACGTCGATAGATGTTTCCCTCCCTTAAATAGTGAATAATCACTTCCCTGAACGAGCCGTCCGAATACGGATGGACGCAGAAAAGTGAACCCTTCTGACGGTTTCCCATTTCACGACAGTGGTTATTGCGTTGTTGCGGGACATCGATCGTTTTCCTTTTGTTAACTTTCCTGACCGCGGTTTTGTCAAATCGTTCCGGTTCTGCATCATTGACCCGCGCGCGTGAAGGCTTGGAAAGTGCCTGATCCATCAGAAAACGGATTGAAGTATCCATACCGTCGCTGGTCACAGAAATCGTTGCGGCGGAGTCGAAATCCGATTGAGGTTCGGAAACGGAATTTGCCAAACGATCCTCCGTATTTTCGACGCGGTCGTAGTCCCATGAACCCGCAATAGAGGGTGAAGTACCCCCAATCAAGTTGATGGCCAGAAAAATACAAAAAAGTCTTTTATTTCTATGTCTGCCTAGGTTCATCAGCTTGCGTCCTGTGGGCTACTGCCAGATTTAGATCCCATTGAAAAATATAGCATATAAGAACAAATTAACAACTTTTAGAATATCAATATTGCATTATATAGTAATTAATAACATGTACAAAGGTGACAAAAAGTAACAATTCTATCAGCCTTATTTGATATGATTGATTCGAATGAGGCAATGTTACAGACGAACATATCTTCGCAGAGGACATTGTGCTTGCATTTTATCGTACAGTTAGAGCTGGTGATACTAGTAAATTCTAGCGCAGTGGACATTTTGACGCGCTACGACCCCGAGGAAATTCTAGCCGTTCGAAGTTGGAAACGGTTTTCTTAATGAAATCGATGTCGTCAAAATTTTAATCCTCAATGTCCTTCAATAATCTTCTAGCCAAAGACAGTCATCGGTTTTATATTAAATGGCATCTTCGGATCCCGCAGCGAGTTTGAAACCGGATACAAAGCCGCTACGGGATTATTGAACCCCTCACAGCAGGAAAAGAGGAGGTGTTGCTTAGAGAACAGCAGGTAGAATTACTCTACTTTTAACATTAACATAGGAGGAGCATA
>JAMWDC010000002.1 GCA_023819025.1 Candidatus Omnitrophota bacterium
CCCTGATCACCATGCGGTCTTTTGCCGAGGAGAGGAAGCTTCGGACGGTGGAGCTTCTGTTTACCTACCCTTTTTCGGATTTTGATATCGTTTGGGGGAAATTTGTGGGGATGGCCTGGTTTTTTATTTTGCTTTCTGCCCCAATGTTCGGATACCTCCTTCTTCTGTACTGGCTCGGCGGGGAATTTGATTGGGGTCCGGTTCTGACGGGATTTCTCGGTTTCTGGCTTCTGGGCAACGCGTATCTTGCCTTGGGACTTTTTATATCCTCCTTAACGGACAATCAGGTAGTAAGTGCGGTGGTCACGTTTGGTTGTTTGGTTGTTTTGTGGATTTTTGACTGGGTGGCGAGTGTGGCCGATGGCCGGCTGGCCCTTTTCTTTTCCTCCCTTTCGCCCCTGAGCCATTATCGGGAGTTTACTCTGGGGATATTGGATTTGAGCCATGGGGTCTATTTTTGTTTTTTTCTTTTCTATTTTCTTTTTTTGGCATTGCGTTCGGTTGAAACGAGGAATTGGAAAGGGTAGGAAATCCGTCGGATCCTTGGGGACCGATCCGGTACCGATCGACTGGATTGAGGTTCTAAAATGAAACACTTTTTTATCCGTTCTCAGGTGATTTTCGTATCCGTGATCCTGCTTTTGACCTTTGCCGTGATGATGGCCCTGGTCATGCGGTTCAATTCCCGCTGGGATTTCACGAAAGAAAAAGTTTATACCATGGCCGAGACTACCAGCAAGTTGCTTCGCGAACTGCGCCCCGGAGTCGTTGAAGTTATGGCCTTTTATCCCCACGATGATCTTGCCCGGAGGGATTTCGAAATCTTTCTGAAAGAGTGTCAGCTGAGGCACCCGGATTTTAAATACCGATTCTTCGATCCGGACCGTGTGCCTCGTCTCGCCAAAGAGGTACAAGTTAAGAAACAATACACCGTGATCCTTCGGTATGGTGGGCTCCAGGAGCGAATCATCCGACCGGATGAGGAAAGTTTTGCCAATGCCTTATTCCGGCTGGCTCACCCGAAGGCTTATCAGGTTTGTTTTGTGTCCGGGCACGGTGAGGCCTCGGTTCAACAGGAGGACCGTACGGGTGTTTCGATCTTCAAGGAGGCCCTTGGGGTCAACAACTATAAAGTCAAGGAAATCATCCTGACTGCCAGTAAAGAATTGAAAAAGTGTGATGTGATCGTAGTGGCCGGTCCTCATCGGGATCTTGACGCCCAGGAATATTCGGTTTTGAAAAAGTCCTTTCAACGAGGGCAAGGGATCCTTTTTTTGATCGATCCGATGGACCCAGGGACCGGACTCTCATTCAGGGAATTTATGAAAGGGTTTGGCATCGTGCTTGGCGAAGATGTTCTTGTGGATAAGGTGAGTCGGATGATCGGCGGAGATTTCTTGGTCCCACTTGTCAGCCAATACGTGTATCAACATCCCATCACGGCAAACTTTGATCTGCCCACTTTTTTTCCGGTGGCCCGCAGTGTGAAACCTGCAACGGATCCCGTCCCCGGAGTGGAGGTTGTCCCCCTGGCATTCAGCGGTTCGGGAAGCTGGGCAGAAACCAATCTGCGGGCTTTGGAGGAGGGGGAAGCAGCCTTTCAGGTCGAAAATGATTTAGCAGGACCCATCTGCCTTGCCGTGGCCGTCGAAGGGCTTGAAAAATCATCCGTACCGTTTCAAGGGGATGCGTCTGTAAGTGTTTCTGATCCCCAACACCGGATGGTCGTGGTCGGTGATAGCGATTTTATCACGAACGGTTACTTGGAACTTTCTGGCAATGAAATGCTGTCCCTGTTGATGATCCAGTGGTTGTCTAAGGATACGCGTTCGGTGACCCTCCAACCTCGTGAATTGGAATTTAAGCCGCTTCTTTTGAATCCGTCACAACGTCTTACGGTTCTATCCTTAACGGTTGGCGGATTCCCATTGTTCTTTTTTGCCGCCGGTGCGGTTCGAATCCTATGGCGGAGACGGACGCCATGAGAATGATTACCACCGGGGTTTTCTCTTTACTTTTTGCGGTCGTCGTCGGTTTTTACATATATCTCCAGCCCCTGCCGCCTTCATCCCAAGACACGGGACCCCAAGCATCCATGAGGCTTGTGTCCCTTAAAGAGGGTGACGAAATCCAGAAGATCCAAATTCAGAATTCGGACAAAAATGAAATTATCACCCTGGCTCTCGAAGATAAAGCATGGAACCTGAAAGAACCGGTTTCTTATCCAGCCGATCCGTTCTTGGTCAAGGGACTTGTGTCAGCGCTTACCCTAAGCTCGAAGATCCGACAACTCAAACCCGAAAAGGATTGGGACGAATACGGACTCGCTCGGCCCTCCATGAAAATCGGGGTCCAAACCAAACTCAACCGTTCGTTCCGATATTTATTCTTCGGAAACATTTCACCGGTCGCCAACCATATCTTTGCACGCTGGGAAGGGGAGTCGGAGTATTTTCTTCTGGATCCGGATCTCAAAAATGCGTTTGACAAAAGTGTTTATTCCCTGCGTTGGAAAGCGGTGTTTCGGAGACCGTTCACCGAACTTTCGAAGATTGCGGTTGAAACCAAAGATAAAAAATTCGAAATATCGAGACGAGGTGATGTATGGTACTGGGTGGAGCCTATTGATATTCTGGGTGATACGGTGACTGGGGACCATATGAATGAGATTTTGAATCAACTGATGCGTCTTTCGATCAAGGAATTTCTCGACGGAGATCCCAGGCAGGCCAGCGATCTCGGATTTTCTGACCCAACCGGGACGATCGCCCTTTGGGGGCCGGACGACCAGTTGGAATATGTGTGTTTGGGATCTGAATTCCCCATGCGGGATTCTTTTTACGCCCATCGCAAAGGGGAGGATATTTTTTTTCTTGTCGACCGCAATAACGTTCGGACCTTTTTTGAGATCGTCGAAGTATCCGCTGAGGAGGTTATAAAATCCGCCTCCCAGCCGGAGGGACAGCCGTGAGTGTGGGACAAAGATCCATGGCGGATATCATTACGCAATTGAAGGAATCTGTTGCCGAGAAGGCACGCGCGGTCGGCCGTATGCCCGAGGAGGTGAAGATCGTACTCGTGTCGAAGACTGTTGAGCCCGAGCGGATGCTCCAGGCGTTTGAGGCTGGGATGCGGGATTTTGGAGAGAGCAGGGTTCAGGAATTCCTTCGCAAAAGGAAATTCTTCCCACCCGAGATCCGATGGCACATGATTGGTCATTTGCAGACTAACAAAGTCAAGCAAGTTGTCGGGAACGTGGTTTTGATCCACTCTTTGGACCGTCGGGAGTTGTATGAAGAACTCGACCGACAGGGTCGCCAGAAAAACGTCAAAGAAATCGATTGTCTGATACAGGTTAACAGTTCCGGAGAGGGGACAAAGTCGGGTTTTGCACCTGAAGAAGTTTCGGCGTTTATCTCCGAACTCAGAAAGGATTCGCCCGTAAAAATCCGGGGATTGATGACCATTGGTGCCTTTTCCGAGGATGAAAAAACGGTCCGCGATTGTTTTCGAAAGGTGAAGAATTTAAGGGATGAACTCGTTAGGAATTTTCCGGATCATGATTGGGGGATTCTCTCCATGGGGATGTCCTCGGATTATCTTCTGGCAATCGAGGAAGGTGCGAATATGCTCCGGATCGGTTCCGCGGTTTTTGGTGCGCGGCAGAATCCGGCATAAGGGGCGGGAGTATTCGACGTGAGATCTCAAATGAAATTTAGAGAAACCCTTGGTTTGATGGGTGTCGGCAATATGGGGCAGGCCATTCTGGAAGGGCTTTTTTCAAAAAGGATGGTCACTGGAAGCCGTGTTTGGGTTTTTGATACGATCCTGCAGAAAGCCGCTGAATTTTCGAAAAAATGGCAGTGCCGTCAGGCCAAGTCCAACGCGGAGATTGTGAAACAAACCGACATCGTGATTCTGGCCATGAAACCGCAGGATTTCTCTAGCGCCATGAAAGGGCTGAAATCAGTTTTTCGGAACCGACAGACGGTGATTTCGATTTTGGCGGGTACGTCGGTCGAAAAAATCAGAAGGGAGATCGGCCCCCGACCTCAGGTAATTCGAGCGATGCCGAATCTCGGCGTGAAGGTGGGTGAGGGGATCACTGCAATTGCGACCACAGGTGTCAAGACCCTTTCCCTTCAAGCTGCCCGGAAGATTTTTTCAGGATGCGGGAAAACGGTTGAACTCGAGGAATCTTACTTGGATCTTGTGACGGCCTTGAGCGGAAGCGGGCCCGCCTATTTTTTTCTTGTGATGGAATTAATGGTTAAGGAAGGTGTCCGACAAGGGATCCCTGAAGGTCAATCTAGGCTTTTGGCGGTTCAAACGGCTTTAGGTGCCGCCACGCTTGCGGCATCATCCTCACAATCGCCCGAAGCATTACGTCAAATGGTTACCTCGAAGGGCGGCACGACGGCCGCTGCATTGGCGGTCTTGGAGGAAGGAAAATTTTCTGATGTCTTCCATCGGGCACTCGAGGCGGCGGTGGAACGGAGCCGGGAACTCAGCAAGAGGCAACCCCCGGCATAAGTGGCACGAAAAAAATTGACGGAGGATTTCCATGTTTATTATCGGTGAATTTTTTCAGGCCATGGCTCTCCTGGTTCATGGGATTTGTACCATTCTGTACTGGTTGCTTTTTGCCCGAATTGTCATTTCCTGGCTGCGGGTCGATCCTTACCAGGGTGTGGTCCAATTTATTTTTCAGGTGACGGAACCCATCTTAGCGCCTTTCCGGCGGCTACCGTTGCAGGTGGGAATGCTGGATCTTTCGCCGCTCGTGGCCTTCCTGGCCATCTTTTTTGTCCGGAATGTTTTGTTCAGAATTTTTATGACCTTAGCGTATCAATTTGGAGTTTCATGAGGGAGGCATTAGAAGCATGAAACGGATCAAGAAATCTAAAGCAGATCTTTTAACTCGAATCAGAGGAGCCGTACGGGCCATCCGTCGAAAAATGGATCATCGCCCTCGCGTCGGAATCATTCTCGGCACGGGACTCGGAAATTTTGCGAAGAAGATCAAAGTGGGGGGAACAATTCCTTATTCGAAAGTACCGGGTTTCCCTGTTTCCACGGTAGAATCCCACGCCGGAAATTTGGTCTTCGGAAAACTCGGAGACCAAGACGTTGTGGCTATGGAAGGTCGGTTTCATTACTACGAAGGTTATTCCCTTGATGAAGTGACATTCCCCGTAAGGGTTATTCGGGAACTTGGGTCCCAGGTCCTGGTCGTCTCAAATGCAGCAGGGGGATTGAATCTGTCCTTTCACAAAGGTGAGATTGTTTTGATCGAGGATCACATCAATTTCATGGGAGTCAATCCTTTGATCGGTCCCAATGAGGAACGTCTGGGTCCGAGATTCCCTGATATGTCTTCGCCTTACTCCGCTCGGCTTATGAAATTAGCCGAGGAGGCGGCTTGCAGTTTGAGTATCCCGGTTCGCCGGGGTGTGTATCTCGGGGTGACAGGTCCGAATCTCGAGACACGGGCCGAATACCGCATGATGAGAAATCTCGGTGCAGATTTAGTGGGGATGTCGACCGTGCCCGAAGTCATCGTCGCGGTTCATATGGGATTGGAAGTGTTAGGGGTGAGTATTGTGACGGACGTGTGCGATCCGGATCATCTCGAACCTGTGGACATTAAGGAAATCATTAAGACGGCAAATGAGGCCGGTCCGAAACTCGATCGTCTTTTAGAGGCCGCAATCAAGAAATTTTAAACCAGAGCGGATTCACATCGCATTTGCTTTAACATAATGACTCAAGCCAAAAATTACAAACACACATTGAATCTTCCCGAGACCCGGTTTCCGATGAAGGCCGACCTTGTCCGCCGCGAACCTGAAATGCTTACCTTGTGGGAAAAGGAGGGGCTTTACGAAAGGATTCGTCGGAAATCCCTTGGTCGCAAAAAATATATCCTCCACGACGGTCCGCCATACGCCAACGGACACATTCATATCGGGCATGCCCTCAACAAAATTTTGAAGGATATCATTGTCAAATACAAAAACCTGAAAGGTTTCGATGCCTATTATCTGCCGGGGTGGGACTGCCACGGTCTTCCTATTGAACATCAGTGCCTCAAGGATATGGGCAAACGTAAGGAGGAGGTTGAGCGGGTGGCATTTCGAAAACAGGCGCGGAAATATGCGGAAAAATATGTGGCCATCCAGCGGGAGGAATTTAAACGGTTGGGAATTTTCGGAGACTGGGGGCATCCGTACCTGACGATGAGTTACGATTATCAGGCCTCGATTGCCGAGTCCTTCCTCAAGCTTTTCGAGAAAGGTTATATTGAACAGCGTCTAAAACCGGTTCCCTGGTGTTATGACTGTGAAACGGCCCTGGCGGATGCAGAACTGGAGTATGAGGACGTCCAGGATACGGCGGTTTATGTGGCTTTCCCCAAAATCCATACAGGACCGGATATCGGCAAGGGACCTGCTTGGACCAAGGGCGACTTTTCATTTCTCGTTTGGACGACAACACCTTGGACATTGCCCGCAAACGTGGGGCTCGCATTTCATCCTCAACTTGAATACGTACTTGCCTCGACGAATCGGGGGAAATTTGTATTTGCCGAAGCCTTGTTGGAAAGTCTTTCCAGCAAGCTGGGTTTTACAGGGGTCGAAGTCCTTGCCAAAGAAAAAGGCAGTTTTTTTCAATCTTGGATAGCGCGGCATCCCTTTTTAGAAGCACAAGTCTCGAAGGTGATTTTGGCGGAATATGTCTCGGCCGTGGAAGGGACAGGGATTGTCCATATCGCCCCGGGGCATGGTGAGGAGGACTACCAATTCGGGCATTTGCAAAACGGGCTTGAGATTTTGTCACCGGTCGATATGAAGGGCAGATTCACGATGGATTTCAAGCTTTGTGAAGGCATGCCGGTGATGAAAGCCAACCCAATAATTATCCAGGAGCTTGAAGAGCGAAAGGCCCTTCTTCATCAGGAGAGATATCAACATTCTTATCCGCACTGTTGGCGCTGCAAAAAACCTATTATCTTCCGGGCCACAAAGCAATGGTTCATGAAGATTGATCATCAGGATCTCCGGAAAAAAATGCTTGAGGCGATCCGGACGAAAATTGATTTTACACCGGACTGGGGAAAGAACCGGATCGGGTCCATGGTGGAAACCCGGCCGGAATGGTGTCTTTCCCGCCAGCGTTACTGGGGCGTTCCCATTCCCATTCTCTGGTGTGAATCCTGTGGTCATATTTTTATTACAGAGAGTAAAGAAACGATCATCCGGCTGTTTCGCGAGAAAGGTTCCGATATCTGGTTTGAGGCAGATGCCTTGACTTTTTTGAACGGCCGAAAGCCTTCTTGCTGCAAGGATCCCCGCCTTGTTAAAGAAACGGACATTATCGACGTATGGTTTGACTCCGGTGTAAGCCATCAGGCTGTCTTAAAAAGGAATGCTGCGCTGGATTATCCCTGCGAACTTTATTTGGAGGGTTCGGACCAGCACCGCGGATGGTTCCAAAGCGCCCTGACGACGGGTATGGCTTTGGATAACCTATCACCGTTCAAGGGTGTTTTGACACACGGCTTTGTCGTGGACGGTGAAGGCAGAAAGATGTCAAAATCTGCCGGCAATGTCATTGCGCCTCAGGATGTCATGAAGGAGTTTGGGTCGGATATTTTGCGCCTTTGGGTGTCTTCGTGCGATTATCAATTTGACGTGCGCCTTTCGCACAAAATCCTGGTACAATTGGCGGACTCTTATCGGAAGATCCGCAATACCTTTCGGTACATGCTGGCGAATTTGTACGATTTTGATCCGGCGAAGAATGGAATCCGATTTGAAGACCTCCGGATTTTAGATCAATGGGTAATGTTCAAAGTAGATACCCTTGCGGCAGCAGTGGACGAAGATTACCGGCGGTTCAATTTCCATCAGATCTATCGCCGGATCCACGAGTTCTGTTCGAACGAACTGAGTTCGTATTATTTTGATATCCTGAAAGACATCCTTTATACCGCCGCTAAGAATTCGCATCTCCGCCGGTCCGCTCAGACCGCCATGTTCCATATTCTCAAAAAACTGGTCAAGATGACGGCACCGATCATCCCCTTTACCGCGGATGAAGTTTGGCGGTCCTTTGCGATTGAAACCGGAATCCCCTCGGTTCACGAGAGCCAGTGGGATGATACGACGTACCCGTATGCAATAGATCGGATGGCGGATTGGGAAGACATCCGCGCGGTTCGGGATACGGTTATGCCCGTGCTGGAGAAATTGAGAGAGAGTAAGGCTATCGGATCCAGTTTGGACGCTAAGATTTACTTAGAGACTGCAGATTCGTCGTTGGGCCGGGTCCTGCGGGATCATTTAGCGGAACTTCCTCGTGTTTTTATTGTATCTCAAGTTTATTGGACGGAAGAGAATCGTCCGGGCTCCGAAGAAATTATATGTGTCCGGCCTTCATCCCGTGAGGAAATTAAAATCCGGATCGCCGTCGAAAAGGCAGACGGGGGGAAGTGCGTTCGTTGCTGGAATTATTCCCTATTTGTAGGTACAGACGCGGAACATCCCCAGCTGTGTCAGAAATGTGTGGAGGCGATCCGCACCTAAGTAATTACCTATAAGTTTTGCATATTTTTCATCATCCGCCCCTTTCCCCCGGTAAAGGAAAGAGGATATCAAGTAAGCGAGTGAAAAGAGGCAGGTCATTCGTAACGGTTGCTTCATATAACAACCATTGAGCCATGATCCAATCATAACATCCGATATGAATATTTACCTCAAGAAGCGCAAAAGGATCCTCAAAAAAATCTTGGTCGGCTTTTCCCTTTTTGCGTTGGGTACGATTTCTCTTTATTTATGCTCGTTTATTTTAAGGCTTTATCTCCCGGCTTCTTGGCTGACGCAGCCTGCCTTATCGATCCTGATCGTTACGGTCATTTTCCTCATTGCTTACAAACCTCTGGATCTTGCCTTTTCCCATTTGTTTAGAAATTTTCTGTTCAAAAAGAAAAGTACCCGGCAGATGACGCTCATGAACCTTGCCGAAGAGCTACCGCTTATCCTGGATTTACAGGAACTCGGCAATCTGATCGTCAATACCTTCGGCGATGTTCTTCAGCTAAAGTCTGCGGTCCTTTTGGTTCAAAATCGTGTCCGGAATGATTTTGAAATCGTGTCCGCGTATGGTTGGAATATCACGGATGCCCGCCGGGTGCGGATATCTCAGAATTCCCCTTTGACGGAATTGATCCGCACCGCGGGGGCCCAGGTCCTTGTCCGGGATCGCGTGATCCGTGTGCTGACATGGCAGGAGGCCAACTGCTTATCCTGTGAATTTGACAAATTGCACGCGGCTTGGCTGGTACCTTTGTTTGTCCGGGAGGAGCTGATGGGCGCCATTGGATTTTCGGTGGACAACCAGAGTTGCATCTTTGATGAATCCGATTTTCAGATCTTTCGGGAATTTGCTGCCAAAGCCGCTGTATGTGTCCGCAATGCCCTGAGTGTGCTTGAACTAAAGATTGCCAACGAGGAACTTCAGGATGTCCAGTCCCAGTTGCTGCAAAATACAAAACTTGTCGCCATTGAACAATTGGCAACCGGGATCGCCCATGAAATCCATAATCCCTTGACAATCATCTCGGGGAAGGCCCAGGTCCTCCTTTTACAAAAGGACCGCAAAGTGATTGATGAACGTGTTGAAGAGGTCCTTAAGACGATTGTGAAGCAAACCAAACGTGCTGCCGATATTACTAGAAAGCTGCTTATGTTTTCGCAGAGATCGGGTACGCCCAAGGAATTACTTTCCTTAGAGCATGTATGGGATGATACGCTGGCGTTGGTGTCTTATCAGACGTCCTTGGAAGGTATCCAGATAATTAAGTCCGTCGGTCCGGGCATCCCGCTTTTCTATGCCAATGTTCATGAATTACGGGAGGTCTTTCTTAATTTAATTTTGAATGCCGTCCAATCCGTGGGATCTCAGGGAGAAATTCGGATTGAGATGAACTATCAAGCAGGCGAACAAATCATCGAAATTCGTGTTGCGGATTCGGGGTCGGGAATTCCACCGGAACATATCGGCAAACTTTTTGATCCTTTTTTTACGACCCGGCACGATTCGGTCGGTTTGGGTCTGTTCGTTACCAAACAGATTGTCCACGGATATGGGGGGTCGATCCGGGTCGAAAGCCAGCCAGGTCAAGGATCGATTTTTTTGATTCGTTTTCCGTATGTGGAATCATTCGAATCGGTGTCATCGAGAAGGGATGCGTCTTATTCCTTATTTCCAAGCGGAGGAGGCAGGGATTTTACAACCCCTCAGGGTGTTCCTTCGGTTAGAGAGGCAAAATCCCCGACGGGAGACGGTTCGTCATAGGTTGGTGATTCAATCCCATGATGGATCGGTGGCTGGAACTTTATCGAGGTTTGTGCAAAAAGTGAAGCCGGAGGGGCGCGCATTCCTGCTCGGTTCAAAAGGGAGGGAGATCGATGAAGAAATTGTTGGTCGTGGATGATGAGGTTGAAATCTGCGAATTTTTAAAGGCATTTTTTGAAGAGCGCGATTACGAAGTTCTTACCGCTCGATCAGGACCGGAGGCCCTGGAAGCGGTTGACAATTTTCAGCCGCATGTGATCCTGCTTGACATTTTTATGCCCGGCGGGTTGGATGGTTTGGCGGTTTTGAAGCGCATTAAGGATCGATATCCGAATATTAAAGTTATCATGGTTACTGCGCTCGAGACTCGGGAGAAGATCGAAGAGGCCATGCGGTTTGGAGCCGATAATTATATTACCAAACCCCTGAGTCTGGAATATCTAGAAAAAGACGTGCAGGAAAAAATCGAAGTCCTTTCAGGCAACCGGTAACCTGTCGGCATCTCCTTCAAGGAGACGATGGCCATGTTCGAACGCCGGCCAAAGAAAATCAATTATCAGACAGTTCTGCGTGACGTTGCCCGGAGCATGGTACGGCTGAAACGTCCCGAGCGCCTGCTCAAACTGATCACCCGTTATATTGACCGCGAGTTGGGATTATCCCATACCTCCCTTGTGGTTCTCGAAGAAACCAGGGACCGTTTTATTTTTGTGGATTCCAAAGGAAGCCGGCGTGTCCCGATCGGTTTGATAAAATTCGAGATGAATCATCCCCTTGTTCTTTGGTTCCGTGCCGAAAAGGGGAAAGAGTTAAAATGTGAAGACTTTCTCCAGCGTTCCTTATTGGCCAAGGGGCTTGCCAACGGTCGTTTAAAAATGCTTGTGCCCGAACGGCGCCAGCTGTATGAGAAAGTGAAAAAGGCGATGGATGATTTAAAAATCGAGCTGGCGATTCCGGGTTACTTCAAACGGACCTTGATCGGTTTGCTCCTTTTAGGGGAGAAAAAAGACAGAAAGCCATTTACGAAGTCGGAGATTTCTTTTTTTCAAACTCTTACCCAGGATTGTTCCATGGCGGTCAAGACCGCGGAATACCACCGGAGTCTGATCGATAAAAATGTCGAGCTGGAGAGGCAGTTAAAAGAAATTCACAATCTCCGGAAAAAAGAACAGGAAACTTACTATGAAATCATGCGTTCCTTGGCTCAAGAAGTCCACGCGAAAGACCCTCTGACTTATGGGCATATCAACGACGTGGAGTATCTCGGTCTGAAGACCGCCGAAGAGTTGGGATTGGATTTGACGGGACGGAAGCGGGACATTTTGTCTGCAGGACTGATCCTGCATGACGTGGGAAAGATCGGAATTCCGGATCAAGTACTCAAGAAACCGACTGGCCTTTCGGGAGAAGAGCGGGAGATCATGAAAACTCACGTCGATAAAGGGGTCAAGATCCTGGAACCCCTCACGAACTTTAAAGAGGTAATTGAGATTGTCCGGACCCATCACGAAAATTTCGACGGGTCGGGATATCCCTTGGGACTGAAGGGAGACGCAATCCCCATCGAGGCCCGGATTGTTTCGGTCGTGGATGCCTTTCACGCGATTGTGACGTCTCGCTGTTATCGGTCTAACCGTTCCGTGGAACTGGCATTTGATGAATTGAAAAAATGTTCAGGTACCCAATTTGATCCCCAGGTGGTCGATGCGTTAATACGCATGGTCCACAAGGAAAAGGTACGACGCGGCTCTGGCTTTTTTAATCTCTTCACCCCTTCGTAACAAACAAATCGGTACCCATTCAAAAATGCAGCGTTCGGTCTGGCCGCCGTATTTGATAAAATGTATTCCATAGAACAACAAGATTAAAAAACTTGCCCTTTCTGAAGTCCCTCAGTATAATTACGCCTTATTTTTGAGCCGGTGTGTTTTGAGAAAAAAGACCGGGTATGCTTTAAGAAAAGGATATCCGATTGCGATGGAAGAAAAACAGAGCTGAGAAGGACACGCAAACTGTCAAAGCCGGTGCCTTTATGAAGAGGAAAGCAAAAAACAAAATGTCAGGGCTTAAGAAAAAAGATCTTTTGCGTTTTAAAAAAATTCTGTCGACCGCACGGGCAAAAATTGTCGGAGAACTGGAACACCGGGAAGGCGATGTTCTTAACAAAAGCCAAAAGGAGGCTGCCGGTGATTTATCCGGTTATTCCTTCCATATGGCAGATATGGCCACGGACAATTTCGATCGCGAGTTTAATCTTGGTCTGGCCTCCAGCGAGCAACAAAGTCTGAATATGATCGATGCCGCTTTACGGAAGATCGAAGAGGGAAACTATGGCGTATGCGAACAGTGCTCTAGGTCGATTTCCCCAAAACGGTTGATTGCCATGCCCTTCGCTCCCTTATGTATCAAATGTCAGGAAAATGAGGAGAAGAGAAAACGTCGCGGGTAGTTTACCTCACGCTCTTAGTCAGCTCTGTTTTATTCCTGGATCAACTCAGTAAATATCTAGCCCTTCATTTTCTGCCTCCGGAAGATACGATTCCTGTGATCGCAGGCATTTTCCATCTAACACTCGTTAAAAATACCGGTATTGCATTCGGATTGTTCGGCCGCTACGATGCCCTCTTAAATATACTCATCCCGGTTAGTATCCTCATTTTATCTTTTGTCGGATTCCGAGCGTGTCTCCAAGCCACGAAGACGCAACCGCAGGTTCTGTCCATGACAATGCCTTATTGGGCCCTTGGATTGATCCTAGGAGGAGCGATCGGCAATTGGATCGATCGCGTTCGGTTCGGTGCGGTTATCGATTTTCTCGACTTTCGAGTTTGGCCGGTTTTTAATGTTGCCGATTCGGCCATTACGATCGGTGTGGGATTTTATTTTATCCTTTTGCTGAGAGCGAGGGAGTGACGATTATGTGGCCGACTTTTTTTTCAATCGGGCCTTTGCATTTATACTCTTACGGTTCGGCGATCCTGGTGGGTCTTGTTATTTCACTTGTCCTCATGCTGCGGCGTGCCCGTAAGGATGAGTTTCCAACAAGGGACGACGTGTTGGATCTGCTTTTTGTGGCCGTCCTTGCAGGTTTCATTGGTGCGCGCCTGGCCTACGTAATCGAGAATGGGGAATGGTACTATTTTCATCCGTTTCATATTTTTGCGGTGTGGGAAGGGGGTCTTATTTTTTATGGCGGCGTTTTGGGAGCCGTGTCTGTTCTTTTAATCTTCATGCGGCAGAAAAAAATACCCATTCGGCGTGCCTTGGATTTTCTTTCACCCTACGTAGCCCTCACACAAGCCTTCGGCCGAATCGGATGTTTTCTCAACGGTTGTTGCCGCGGGAAGGCCTGTTTTTTGCCCTGGGCCGTCCGGTTTCCCGGTGCGTCGGAACCGGTGCATCCCACCCAGCTTTATGAATCCGTTTTTGTTTTTTCCCTTTTTATTTTTTTGAATGTTCGTTATCCACGAAAAAGATTTGACGGTGAAATTACGGCCTTTTATTTTCTCATCTACAGCGCGGGAAGGTTTTTTCTGGAATTCTTGCGGGATACCGTTTTTGTCTGGGCTTATTTCACCGTCAATCAATGGATCAGTATCCTTATTTTTCTGGCGGCCTTCTTCTACTTATTAAAAAATTATAGGAAACGAAAGAATCTGGCTTAAAGCAACTGTCCTGTGAGCGTTCAAGAGATTATCGTTGAGGAGAAAGATCGAGGGATCCGTCTCGATCTTTTTCTGGCCCGGATGCTTTCCCAAGGATTTTCCCGATCCCAAGTTCAAAAACTTATTCATGAGGGCGCAGTGCGGGTCGGCGGCCGTGAGGTCTTGTCTCATTATCGGGTCAAAGCCGGTGATCGGATCACGATGGAGTCGGGAACGAATGCCCCTGAAGAAACGCGTGCCGAGGATATTCCGATTGATATTATCTATGAAGATGCGGATTTAATCGTCGTCAATAAACCTGCCGGTATGGTCGTTCATCCAGCTCACGGGAATCCTTATCATACCCTTGTCAACGCCCTTCTATTTCATGTCCAGGAACTCTCGAAGTTGGGATCTCCGGTGCGGCCTGGAATCGTTCATCGCCTAGATAAGGATACCTCAGGACTTCTCGTGGTGGCCAAGAATGAACAGTCTCATGCGGATCTTTCCCGACAATTCAAAAATCATACCATCGAGCGGGCCTATCAGGCTGTGGTTTACGGAGTTGTTCAGCACGACGAAGGTCTTTGTGAAGAACCCGTCGGGCGCGCATTCCTGAATAGAAAAAAAGTCGTTGTCAAACCATCAGGCGGGAAATCTGCGACCACCTATTTTCGTGTCCTGAGGCGATTTCGAAAGGCAACCTTGCTTGAGGTTCGCCCCAAGACAGGCCGGACTCACCAAATACGGGTCCACATGAAACATCTGGGGCACCCAGTGCTGGGGGATGCGCTTTACGGGATACCGTCTCAAACAATCGACCGCCAAGCCTTACATGCGTTTTCCCTGGGGCTCTGCCATCCGCGGACTCGGCAAAAGTGTTATTGGGAATGTCCGTTACCCGATGATATGAAGAAACTGATTGCCTCGCTTGAACAAGACCAGTAGTATTCTGAATATTCTGAGGGGACGGTCCCTATTTGTAGGATTCATCCCGAATCACGGAGGGAAGGTATGGTCTGGTGTTTAATCCTCGGATGTTCTTTTCTAGCGTTTGCGACGGAGGTGTGGCTCATTCGTGAAAACGGCCGGTTTCAAAATCGCCGCAGAGTGACCGGTGCGGAAATTGCCCGTTATATTCTCGATGCCGGTGGTTTCAAGCAGACCATCGTGGATTTTCCCAGGGAAGGGAGTCAGGAATCACAGTCTGGGATCGAACAACTTTATCTTGAAAAAAGCGTTTATGAGGGCGGACGCCTCCTGGATATCGCACACGCCGCCCGTACGGCTGTTTTAAAAACAGGAATTCCGGAGGTCAACTTTTTCCCCTCCATAAGTTTGAAGAGAAGACTCTGGAAGGTGCATTGCTTCCTGATTCTTCTGTCCTGGCTGATGGTGATTTTGGGATCCTTGAGCAGTTATCTTTCTGGCATTCGCCTTGCGGGGTTCTTGATTTTCCTTGTGACTTTTATCGTGGCCATGATCGATTTACCGGCTGAATGGAATATCAGCCATCAGGCCATGGTCCATTTAAGAAATTCCCGCCATTTTGAAATCGATGAAATCATTCGTCTTAAAAATCTGATGAACGCTTTACGACTGGACGGCCTAGCCCAGCTTTTTAAGGTCCCTCTGTCTTTTTTAAAAATCGGACAGCATCCATGCATAAAAATTTAAGCCAGTTCCTACAGGCGTTAAAAGAACATCACGAACTTCACGAAGTGGATGCCCTCGTCGATCCCTGTCTTGAAATTACGGAAATCTATGACCGGGTCGTCAAACAGGAAGGTCCGGCCCTCCTTTTCCGGAATGTGCTTGGTTCGAAAATTCCTCTTGCCATCAACCTTTTCGGGTCCTCTGCACGTTTACAGCTGGCATTGGGTGTGGTATCGATCGAGGACATATCCCGTCGGATCGAAGAGTTCACTCAATTGAACGTGCCAAGCGGTTGGTGGGCCAAACTTCAGATACTCCCCAAACTGGGCGTGCTCGATAGCCTTGCTCCGAAACGGGTTCGTTCGGCACCGTGCCAGGAAGTGGTGATTCGCCCCGGGGAGGGGCCGATGCTGGGGAAACTTCCGGTCCTTCAATGCTGGCCCAAAGACGGGGGAAAATTTATTACCTTTCCTCTTGTCATTACCCGGGATCCCGAAACGGGAAAACGGAATGTCGGGCTTTATCGCATGCATGTCTACGATGATCAGACGACGGGCATGCATTGGCAAATTCACAAAGACGGTGCGGAACACTTTCGACGGCTCAAGGGACGATCGAAAAAAAAATTGGAAGTCGCCGCGGTCATCGGCGCAGATCCTGTCACTATGTTTTCCGCCGCCTGTCCCTTCCCGTTCGGTGTTGACGAACTGATGTTTGCTGGTTTTATCCGTAAGGCTGCCGTGGAGGTGGTTCGGTGTAAAACGATTGATCTTGAAGTACCGGCTCAGTCGGAAATTGTACTCGAGGGATACGTCGAAGAGGGAGATTTACGGATGGAAGGTCCTTTTGGGGATCATACTGGTTTTTATTCTCGAGCCAAAGAATTCCCTGTTTTCCATATCACATGCATGACCCACCGCCGGGATCCAATTTATGTGACGACTGTTGTTGGGAGACCTCCCATGGAAGACAATTATCTCGGCAAGGCCATCGAAAGAATTTTTCTGCCCTTGATTAAGAGACAGTTCCCGGAAATTATGGACATCCACTTTCCTTGGGAAGGGTGTTTTCATAATTTGGTGATTGTGTCCATCCGGAAAAGTTATCCCGAACAGGCAAAAAAGGTAATGCACGCCCTTTGGGGGTCGGGACAGATGATGTTTTCCAAGTGTATTGTAGTTTTAGATGAGGATGCTTCAATTCAGGATCTTAGAGAGGTTGCCTGGAGGACGCTGAATAACGTCGATCCGAAGCGCGATATTGTTTTCGCAGACGGTCCGATTGACGAGCTTGACCATGCTGCCAATCAGGACTTTTTTGGATCCAAGATGGGAATCGATGCGACGCGAAAAACAGAGGCTGAAGGAATGCGCAGGCCTTGGCCCGAGGACATCGTGATGTCCGAGGAAATTAAGAAAAAGGTAAGTGAACGGTGGAGCGAGTACGGGTTTTGATTCAAGGTTTGAAAGAGAAAGCGGTACTGTTCTTTGAGATGATCAAGTTCGAGCATACGGTCTTTGCACTTCCGTTTGCCTACGTGGGTCTTTTTCTCGCCGAAGGAGGCCTGCCTCGGTTTCCTGTGTTTTTCTGGGTGACGTTGGCCATGTTTAGTTTCCGTAGTATGTCTATGGGTTTGAATCGATTGATCGATGCCCGAATTGATGCCGACAATCCCAGGACCCAGCATCGTGCCATTCCGGCCGGCAAATTAAAGAAATCCTATGTGTGGTTCATAAACATGGTGTGCCTTGCCCTATTTGAGCTAAGTGCATATCGTTTGAGCCAGTTATGTTTTTTACTTTCCCCGATCCCGGTTTTTTGGGCCTGGTTCTATCCTTGGACCAAAAGATTTACCTGGTTATCGCATTTCATTTTGGGTATGATACTAGGCATGGCTCCGTACGGGGCCTGGTTAGCGAGCAGGGGTGAATTTTCCTGGATCCCGGGATTCCTGATGCTCGGGATTGTGACGTGGGTCGCAGGATTCGATATCATTTATTCCTTGCAGGACAGGGAATTTGATATTGAAAATAGGCTTTATTCATTTCCGGCTTGCTTCGGTGTCCGATTGAGCATCCGGATGACATGGGTTTTACATGGATTAACCATTATCTTTTGGGCCATCGCCGGCATGCTCGCGGGTTGTGGCGTGGTATATCTGAGTGGAATTATTTTGGTTGTCTTTTTTCTCCTCCGCGAGCACTGGTTAATCCATCGATTTGGGTTAAAAAAGGTGGAGGAGGCTTTTTTTCCCATGAACGCCGTCGTGAGCGTTTCCATCTTTTTGGCAGTCGTGGCTGATCTTTGTGTGAGGAGGTTGTAAAGATGAAACCTTACGTTGTGGCCATGACCGGTGCAAGCGGAGTAGTTTACGGCCGACGTTGCGTCGAGATCTTAGCGGAACTCGGGCACAAAATTGTTCTGGTTGTTTCTCGATCGGCGCGTCTGATTCTTACGGAAGAATTGCACATCCCTCCTGGAGATTTTACCCGAGTCGAACATTTTACCTGTATGTTTCGTCCTGACATCCTTGAGCATCTTAAGGTTTATTCACCCGACGAGTTCACTTCTCCTCTGGCGAGCGGTTCTTATCCGATCCAAGGCATGATCATCATTCCCTGCAGTATGAGGACGCTTGGTGCCATTGCGTCGGGTGCAGGTGAAAATTTGATTCACCGCGCCGCAGATTGCACGATCAAAGAGGGACGACCTTTGATTTTGGTCCCTCGCGAAACACCCTTGCATGCCATTCATCTTGAAAACATGTTGAGACTCGCGCGTTTGGGAGTCCGGATCGTTCCGGCTGCGCCGGCTTTTTATGGGGGAGTTCAAAGTTTTGATGGCATGATCGATTTTGTAGTGGGCAAGGTTTTCGATCAGTTGGGGCTGGAACACGCCTTGTCCCCTCGATGGATCGGGAGCGAATGTTGGACGAGGTCGGATTAAAATGAGCACCATTCTAAAGACGACACTTCGGATCGGCCGTCTTCGTTATGTGAATGCCATTCCTTTTTATCATCAGTTGTGGAAAAAGGAAATGGCCGATTTGGAAACGCCGATTGGGGGCATCAAATTCTACGAGAACTATCCGACCCAGATCAACCTTGCGATGAGAAAAGGGAAAATTGACCTTGCCCCGATTTCCTCGTTGGAATACCTGAATCACCAGAGAGAATATCTATTGCTGCCGGATCTTGTGATAGGCTCTCGCGATTTCTCAAGCAGTGTCCTCTTGATATCCAAGGACAGGATCGAGGGACTGAACGGTGCGAAGATTGCACTTACGCGCCAAAGTCTGAGTTCCGCGGTCTTATTCCGGATCCTGCTGAAATTCAAATATAAATTCCACAATCAGTATGTCTCCGTGAAAGCAAGTCCGGAAG
>JAMWDC010000257.1 GCA_023819025.1 Candidatus Omnitrophota bacterium
AATTCCTGGGGATTCGGCTTCTTATCCGTCTGTGGGTGATCGTCCTCAAGGGACTTTGGAAGGTACGCCGGGCACAAGCCGCATGGAGGGATTCGTCAAAAGATTTTACAACTGTTTCCTTCTGGCTCGATTATCTCAAAGTCAAGGAACTCGATGTCCCATGTTTCGTCCGAAACGGAAGGTAAAAAAGCGGTATTTACGATGGTGCGGGATGAGGGTGTTTTTCTCCCCATTTGGTTAAGGTATTATTCCCGAGTCTTTGATCCGGACGATATCTATGTCCTGGATCACCTGACTTCGGACGGGAACATTGAGCGAGCCAGGGAGATCGCATCCTTTCAAGTCGTCAGCTTGGACTATCCCTCTTATAATGATTTCGCATGGTACACTCAGACGGTTAAGGACAAGCAGCGGGAGCTCCTGAAATACTACGATATTGTCTTATTTACAGAACCGGATGAGATTGTTTACCATACAAGGGGATTGGGAGTTTATATCGAAGGATTTAGAAAAAACGCCATTCGGTGTTTCGGGTATGAGATTTTTCATAAAATGGACGAAGAACCCCCAATCGATTTAACGTGCAGTATTTTGTCGCAGCGCAAATACTGGTGGATGCGGCGGCACTGGAACAAACCCCTTTTGTCTCGGGTTCCTTTAAATTGGATCCCCGGCTTCCATCGTGCCAGCAATTGCTTCGAGATCGATCCCGAGCTATTGCTTGTCCATCTTCACCGGTTCGACTTCGGACTGACTTATCAAAGAAAAGTAAGGATTTCCCAATATCGTCGTAACAAACAAAGATCGGAACCGTCGGCTTCCCGAAACGGACCCATGACGGAGGCGCAATTTCGTGAGTTCTTTTTTGAGCCCCTGAGGGAAGACCGCGTCGAATTCATTCCGTCCCACATACGCGAGGCCGATTTTGTTTGATTTATACACAGGAAGGTGACAACCTTATGAAGGTGATTCAACGGATCCGTTTCCCGCGTGACCTGGCGACCACAGGGCTTTATTTTACCTCCGATCAACCCGTTTCGATTTTGCAAAGAGGTGCCCAACCGTCCGTGGAGCTTGGCCGAGGCGAAGTCCTTTCTTTGAATACGTACATGAACTCCTTTTTTGAAAAGCAGTATGCGCAATATACCTGTCTTAAGGCTCTTTATTACGAGTTGAAACTCGAGGGTGATTTCAAGATTCGCGTTTATCGCCGGAGGTTTGGAGTCATGGAAGATCACTTGAGCGAACACATCTTTGAGGATTGCTCATTGGCCAGGCCGGTACGCGTTTCTTTGCCCGAGTTAAATTCCGGACTATCGCCAGGGAGAATTTATCTTGAACTCCAATGCCTCGGCTCACGCGGTTTATTTGGAGGCGGGGTGCTTGCGACGGACCAGGAATCTTCCCGCCGGATTTCATTGGCCATCATCATTTGTACTTATAAACGGGATGAGGACGTCAAAGAAACCGTACGGATGATTCTTGAAGATTCCCAGCTTACCGAGAGGGATTTCAAAATCTTCATTGTCGATAACGGCCGCACTCTGGCATGGGAAAATTTCATGGACGATCGGGTGATTCTCATTAAAAATCGAAATGTGGGGGGGGCCGGGGGATTTGCGCGGGGAATGATCGCGGCGCTTGAGGAGGATCATTGCACGCATTTCTTATTGATGGATGATGATACTGAAGTGGAAAGCGAGGCGCTTTTTCGGCTGTTTTCGCTGCGGGAATATGAAAATCAGGACTACGCTGTCACCGGTAACTTGCTGGATCGAAATTGTAAAAATTCCTTGATCAGTACCGGGGGGCGGTATGGCGTCAACCTGCCGCTGGAACTCGTTCAGATTAAGAACGGTGTTGACTTGTTATTCCCCGTAGGGGTGGATTCCTTGCTAAATGAAGAAAACCCCAATTTCGGCGGATGGTGGTTTTTTTCCTTTTCGCGGGAACTGCTTAGGAAGGTCGGTCTCCCGATGCCATTTTTTGTGCGCGGGGATGACATTGAGTTTGGCCTGAGGATTCATCATCAGTGCCCCGGATATCAAATCATCACTTTCCCAACCTTGGCTGTGTGGCATATGCCGGATTATGGCAAACACAACACGGTATGTAAGATTTACTATGCCAATCGGAACCGTTTGATTACGAATGCGATTCACTTAACTTGGGGATATTGGCCGACTGTCTCTGTGCTTTCCATTAAGTTGTTTTCTGCCGTGTGGGTATTTGATTACCAGTTCGCCGATATTCTAATGCGCAGTTTCATTGATTACCTAAAAGGGCCGAGGTTTTTAAAAGAAGAAGATGCCGAAAAATTACATGATGAAATTGTGAAGAATGGAGAGCAAAGCCTAAGGAAAAGCGAATCCTGCCCCATGTCCGAGTTGATGAAAAAATTCAAGCGTCATCCCCTCAAAACG
The DNA here is from genome assembly GCA_023819025.1 of Candidatus Omnitrophota bacterium. GTDB lineage: Bacteria > Omnitrophota > Omnitrophia > Omnitrophales > Aquincolibacteriaceae > JAMWDC01. Next base: position 2,424 of record JAMWDC010000257.1, read on the forward strand.
TTGGTGAGGCTTCTGACACTGAACGGGCATCTGCTTTTGAATGGTATGATGTCCGAAGAGCCTGTGTATCTTCAGGGGTATGGGGAATGGCGCAAGGCTTTTCTGCGGAAACACGTTATATTTTACAACCGGTATTTAGGAACTTATTGTGAGTATCACATGGATCGCAGACTTGGGATTAAGCTGTTGGTGAAATGGATCCTGCTCGTGATCAAGGGAATGTTCAAGAAACCTTGGGTGAATGCCGCGTGGAAAAATTCGTTGAAGGAGTTTTCTTCTCTTGAATTCTGGAAGAATTATCTTGGACTTGTTTCTGGCGATGCTTGTGCGAAGCCTCAGGAGGCGAGTCCGGTGACAACTTCGCGGAGAGAATGACTTCTGAACCTTCTCAATCTCGTGATTCTGCCTATTTAAAATGTTAAGTGTCAGTATCGTTATTTGTTGCCACAATAGCAGCCAACGCCTCCCCGGGGTTTTGGATCATCTGGCCTGTCAGGAGGTACCCCCCGGTCTTTCCTGGGAGATTGTGGTCATTGATAACCTTTCTATGGATTCGACGCAACAAACAGCCGAAGAGTATTGGCGGCGACTCCGCAGCCTCGTTCCCATACGCGTTGTCCGTGAGGATCGGCTTGGTGCCGGATTTGCCAGATTTCGCGGTTTGTCCGAGGCCGAAAAGGATATCGTCAGTTTTGTGGACGATGACAACTGGGTCAGTCCGGATTGGATCTGCCGTGTCAGTGAAATCATGCAGTCGCATCCGGAGATCGGGGCCTGTGGGGGACGAAATGAACCTGTGTGCGGAGTCGAACCCCCTTTTTGGTTTCAACGGTTCTCCGGCCACTATGCGGTCGGGGCGCAGTTTGACAAGCCAGGCGATGTAACTCAGGCGGGGGGTTTTCTTTACGGGGCCGGCCTGAGCGTGCGGCGATCGGCATGGCTCGAGATTTTAAAGTCTTTAGAACGCGATCATCCGTGGTGCCACGGCCGGCGGGGGAATCAAGCGGCA
>JAMWDC010000258.1 GCA_023819025.1 Candidatus Omnitrophota bacterium
CTGAGGAGGGAACCATCATGGATTATATCGAGTATGGGAAAAAGGTGAAGCTTCACTATGTGCTCAAAGTTGACGGCGAAGTCGTCGATTCGACCCCCGAAGGAGAACCTTTCGTGTATGTTCATGGCAAAGACGACATTGTCCCGGGATTGTCCAAGGCACTTGAAAATCACCAGGCCGGCGATAGCTTCCAAGTAACCGTTCAACCCGAGGATGGTTTCGGCAAAATCGACCCAAGGGCTCGTTTGATCGTTTACAAGAAGCACTTGCCAAAAGACATCGACCTCTCGATTGGGACCGAACTCACCACACAAAATGAGCAGGGAGAAAAGGTCACAGGACGAATTATCGAGATCCAGGACCGCAGTATTATTTTGGATACCAATCATCCGTACGCCGGGAAAAAATTGGTGTTTGACGTCAAAGTCCTGGATGTACAATAAGAAATGCACCGATAGTTTCCTCCTTCTCGCCCGATCGATCATGGCGCTGCATTTCTGTTCTCATTTTATAACTCCGTTATATGACAATGAATAGGTTTAAGGTATAATGATGGTTGCGATCAAGACCACGGAGGATCCCATGAAAAAAAATACTGTGAAGCTGCTCGCGTTTTTTTTACTCACCTTTCTGATCGATGCCCTCCCACTTTCCTTTGCACAATCTCCCGCATCCCTGCCGGAAGAGGGAGCGCTGAAACCCTACGTGGAAACCATACAAAAGGCGGGAAAAGGCATGACCCTTTGGGAAACGATTCAATCCGGCGGCGTGACGATGCTCTTCCTCGGCATTTTGTCTGTCATGATGTCGACCCTGGTCATTTATATGTTTGCACGGTTTGACGTCAAAAAGCTCGTCCCGCAGGAATTCTCTCAACGAATCCTCAAACTCCTTTACCAGAAAAACTATACGGAGGCCCGCAAACTCTGTGAGGGAAACGACAATATTGTCGCCAATATTGTGTCGGCAACCCTCGAGAAGACAGATCAGGAATCCACAAAAATTAAAGAGACGCTCGAAATCGCGGCACGAAACGAAGTTGAAGGACTCTGGACCTCCCTCAATTACCTGGCCGATATCGCCCAAGTGGCGCCCCTCTTGGGGCTTCTCGGAACGGTCTTGGGGCTCCTCCAGGCATTCAATACCATTGCCTTCGAAGCTGCGGTCGTCAAGCCGATCCTTTTAGCGGGCGGCGTTTCAAAAGCGATGATCACCACAGCTGCGGGCCTGATGATTGCGATCCCTACGATTTTCTTCTATTCCTTGCTTCGGCCCAGGGTCCAGAATATCACGAACTATTTGGAAACCATCACCTCTGAAATCGCCGAGGCCTTATCCCGATGATCCGTCTTCAGCCAAGTCATTCACGGCAGATAAGACCGAGCATTCAAATTGCACCCCTCATCGACATCATTTTTATCACCCTCATTTTTTACATGGCGCTCACGGTCTTTTACCAGCTTGAAAACGAGATTTCCATCAGTGTCCCCAAGGCCGAAGAGGCCCGCGAAGTCGACCGAAGTCCCGGAGAGATTGTCATCAATATCGACCGGAAAGGCCGGGTCATCGTGAATCAAAGGGAGCTTAACAAGACAGAACTCAGGCTGATGTTAAAACGGATCTCTGCCCTCTATCCCAACCAGCCGGTGATCATCCGGGCCGATAAAAGGACTTATCACGAACACGTCGTGAGCGTCTTGGATACATGCGCATCCACAAACATTTGGAATATCGCCTTTGCCACCCTCAAAGAGGACAAGGCCACTTAGTTCTTTTTCTGGTATTCTTTATGCGATATATGCGATATACGCCGGGCCTATGGATTTTGTTTGCCACCGTCTTCCTGCTGAGCTCAAGCTATCCGGCGCTGTCTGCCGCCGAAGCCGAAATACCTGATGCGACCCAAGGGGTCCCAAGTTCGGGTCCAAAACCCTCCACCGTGTCCGTTCCAACGGACGAGCGTTTCAATTTTGCGGACGGGCTCTATTCCCGCAACATGTACGATATGGCCGCCACCGAATATGAGAATCTCATCCAGGCTCATCCTGATCATCCCCGGACCCAGGACGCCTGGTTCCGTCTGGCCGAATGCCTTTTTTTTCTCAAACGCTACGAACCAGCCATATCCCGGTATCAACAATTCATCCAAACCTTTCCCAGCCACAAACAGGTAGAAACAGCCCGGTTACGCCTAGGCGAGATTCTAGATCAGACAGGAAAAAAAGATGAGGCCCTCCGGCAATTTCAGACCTTGACCCAAAGCGCTTCCCCATTGGTCCAACGGGCCGCCGTGTATTACGCTGGAAAGATGTTTTACGAGAAACAAAACTGGGGAGAAGCCGAAAAACAATTTCGTTCTTTGGCAAACGTTGAAGGCGAAAATCCGTTCGCGGAAATCGCAAATTATCATTTAGCCGAAATTGCCTTTCGGAGCGAGCGCTATGAAGACGCTACGGCATCGTTCCAAAAACTAGCGGCGAGCGAGAAGCCCACTTTAAAACAGCTTGGGCTCTTCGGCCTCGGGAAAACCTCTTTCCACACAAAACAATACGATCAAGCGGCTGGTTTCTTCCGTCAAGCCTCCGAAATTCAGGCCAATCCCGACGTCAGTGAAGACGCCTTTGTCAACTACCTGAATGCTCTGTACGAATCCGAACGCTACGCGGACCTTTTGGAATCGTACGGAAAGATCCCGATGTCCCAGCCTAAAAGGATGATTTCGGTCAAATTACTCCTAGCCAATACGTACCTCCAGATGAAGCAATATCCCGAAGCCCTGAAAGTGTTCGATGAAATTCTCACCATCCCCGAAACAACGGAGAAGGACCGGGAAATGGCGGAGCTTGGAAAACTCAGCACCCTTTTAATTCAGGGCCAAGCCGGGGGTGCCCTCCAAGCATTCTCTTCCATGAAGCAGGAACGATCCTTTTTCAAGGACCGCTGGATCTCCCTCGAGGCTGAGATGATGAAAAAGAACGGCAGACTCCAGGAAGCGGTGAAGCTTTTGGATTCTCTGATCCAGGATTTTCCGGAATCCCCTTATTTCAAGCAGGCCCTCTTGAACCGCGGATCCATCTTTTTGGATCTTGGAAAGAATGAGGAGGCACGGGCGGACTTCGAGACATTTGTTCAGAAATTTTCGGACGATCCCTTGACTCCGAAAACGCTCATGAACATCATTGCACTCGACATTAAACTTGGGTACTGGCAGGATGGCGTCAAAGACTCGGCCGTTTTTCTTGAAAAATACCCGCAGTCGCCGGATACGGAACAGGTCCTTTTCCAGCTCGGCTCCATCCATCTCGAACTCGGGGATTATGACAAGGCCTTTCAAACTTATGAGCGCGTATTCAACCAATATCCCGCGAGCGCCAAGAAGGAAGAAATCCTCTTCTCGTTGGGCTATA
>JAMWDC010000259.1 GCA_023819025.1 Candidatus Omnitrophota bacterium
TGTGCGTTGACCGGGAGGTCCTTCCAACGCCGTACATTCGACAAATCCTCATTCCATCCCCGCATCGTTTCATAAACAGGTTTGGCACGGACGAATTCGTAAGTGGAAATCGGATAATCCCTACAAAGGGTATTCCCGATACGATAACTCGTCGCAATTTTGATTTCCGGAAGTCCGCTCAAAACATCCAGTTTCATAATCGCCATATCATCAAAGCCGTTGATCCTTACTGCGTAGCGGGCGATGACTGCATCAAACCAGCCACATCGGCGCGGCCGACCCGTCGTGGAGCCGAACTCTCCACCTTTTGTCTGAATCTTTGCCATTAACTCAGGAGGAAACTGGGTTGGGAAAGGGCCTTCTCCCACCCGGGTCGTATAAGCCTTAACTACTCCGGTCACCCGGTCAATCAAAGTGGGACTGATGCCTGAACCCGCAATCGCACCCCCAACGGTGGCGTTGGAGGACGTGACGAAAGGATAGGTTCCGTGATCTACATCCAGAAGGGTTCCTTGAGCACCTTCAAAGAGAATATCTTTGCCCCGTTGGGAGGCGTCGTAAAGATAACGGGCCGTATCTACGGAGAAAGCAAGGAGTTGTTTCCGGTATCTCTTGAAACTAGAAAAAATAGTCTTGAAGGAAAGGCCGGGATGACCGTAAATTTTCTTTAGAATTTCGTTCTTTTCCTTTAAAACCAAAGACAATCGGTCCGCAAAATAATCGAGGTGCTTGAGATCAACCACCCGCACGCCGAGCCGGGCCATCTTATCCGCATAACAAGGCCCGATCCCTCTTTTGGTGGTACCGATCAACTGCGCTTTTGCGGCCGACTCTTCTCTCAAACCATCAAGAAGGCGGTGATAAGGAAAAAGGAGGTGGGCCTGTTCGGAAATTAAAAGTCGGCCACGGATCCGGATCCCTTTATCTTCCAAAGTGTTAATTTCCTGAAACAAGGCTTCCGGGTCAAGGACAACACCATTACCAATCACGCAAACTTTATCCGGGCGAAGAATCCCGGACGGGATCAAATGAAGAACAAAAGTTTCGGAATCATATCGGACTGTGTGCCCCGCATTGTTACCGCCTTGAAAACGGACAATGATATCACTTTTTTCCGTAAGAAGATCAATGATCTTCCCTTTGCCTTCATCTCCCCATTGGGCGCCAATCAAAATCTGAATCATAACCTAACTCGCGGAATGGGCCGACAGGAGTCGCCCACACCTTCACCTTTCATTGACGACCCGCCGATACCTTGTGACGGGAACCCTCTGTCCGAGGATGGCTTATTGGATGGCGGTTTGATCTTGCCGATTTTTTAAAATTTTACAACCTTTGCGTTGGTAATCAGGGAAAATTTCTTAATCTCGGTCAGGACTCGCTCGGGAACTTCGCTGTCTGTATTGATCACGGTCATGGCATACATCTTTTTCCCCTTGCGAACCCGTCCTAGAGACATCTCGGCAATGTTGATCTTGTTTTTCCCGAGGATCGAACCGATGGTCCCGACAACACCGGGCTGATCCTCATTATGGATAAAAAGTACGTACCCCGTGGGGTCGACGTCGAGAATATATTCGTTGATTCTGACCACACGGGCCATTTGATTGCCAAAAAACGTTCCTGTAATGCGGTTTGAATCATCACCCTGCAAAATCTCGACCTCAATGTAACTTGTAAATTCCCGTACAGCGGTACTTTTACTTTCATTGACGGTGATTCCGCGTTCCTTAGCAAGGGACATCGCATTCACGTAATTCACGAGTTCCCCGCAAATCGGCGTCAGCAATCCCCTGACCACCGCAATCGTCAACGGTTCCAAATTATGTTTTGTCAATTCGCCGCCATAACGAATAGTGACCGTTTTCACACTTCCCGTAAACAGCTGAACATGCAGTTTCCCAAGTTTCTCGGCGAGCGCGAGCCAAGGCCGCAAGACCTTCAAGGTCTCTGGATCGAGATTGGGAAGATTCACGGCATTCTTGATTGCACGGTCCGCAAGGGCGTCCACAACCTGACGGGCCACATCCAGGGCTACATTCTCCTGAGCCTCTCCGGTTGCGGCGCCCAAATGAGGAGTGCATATTACCTGCGGCATCTGAAAAAAGGGATGGTCTGGCGGTGGAGGTTCTTTTTCAAACACATCGAATGCTGCACCGGCAACTTTACCGGATTTGATCCCCTCGACCACGGCCAGTTCATCAATGATGCCGCCCCGTGCACAGTTAATAATTCGGACGCCTTTTTTACATAACTTGAGACTCTCCGTATTGATCAAGTGTTTTGTCTCCGACGTCAACGGAGTGTGGACCGTAATAAAATCCGACATTTTGAGAAGCGAGTTCAAATCTTTAAATTTTACCGGAAACTCCCGGACGCTTGCCTTGGAAATAAACGGATCAAAAGCAAGGACCTCCATATTAAAAGCCACGGCACGCTTTGCAACCTCACGGCCGATCCTGCCAAACCCAATGATGCCCAAGACCTTGCCGTTGAGTTCCGAACCCGTAAACTGGGACTTCTTCCACTCACCGCCTTTGACGTGATTGCAAGCCTGAGGAATATTCCGTGCCAAGGCCATCAAGAGCGAAAAGGCATGCTCGGCCGTCGAAATGGTATTGCCTTCCGGCGTATTCATGACGATGATTCCACGTCGCGTTGCGGTCTCGAGATCCACGTTATCCACACCGACCCCGGCCCGGCCAATAATGCGGAGACGTTCCGCAGCCTCCAGGATATCTTTGGTTAAGCGGGTCCCGCTTCGGATCACAATCGCATCATAATCCCGGATGATTTTTTTTAATTCATCGGGTTTCAGGCCATACCGTTCCTCGACCTGAAATCTCTTTTCTTTTCTTAAAATGGATAAACCGCCTTTGCCAAGCGGATCGGATACCAGAATCTTCACCATATCGATGTTCCTCCAAAATCTTTTATTGTTTGTTGGCAGTCTGAGGGGTCACAGGCTGATTTTTTAATTCTGTCAATGTTTCTCCGAGAACCTGAAATCCGATTTCGAGATCTCCGCGGGTAATCGCTCCCATATGGGCACATCGGACAATCTTCCCTTTCAATTCGCCCTGGCCTCCGGCCATGGTCACGCCTTTCTCATCGCGCATCACCTTGACCAATTTTGCACCGTCAATTCCTGCGGGAACCACTGCAGCGCTGACGGTGGATGACGGTGCTTTCGAAAAAAGTTCCAGACCGAGCCTGCGAAAATTCTGACGGGTGAATTCCCCCAGTTGAGCCGCCCGTTTGAGAACATTTTCAAAACCCTCGGCTTCAATGAGATCGAGAACCTTTTGCAAGCCTACAACCAGCGAAATCGCCGGCGTCCAGGGGGTATCCGATTCCCTTAAACTCTTCTCGTAGGCCTTGAGATTCAAGTAGTACTTCG
>JAMWDC010000260.1 GCA_023819025.1 Candidatus Omnitrophota bacterium
GCCGATGACCGAACAAACATCAGACGATTGTTATGAACATCAAAAGAGCTTTCACTGGGGTATCGTCGTTGGCAGGATCGAATAGTGAACGGCCGTTCACTATTCACGAGCCGCGCGAAATCACTTTCACTGGGGTACCATCTTCGGCGGGATTTGAAATCTCCGTATCGCTTCAATTGACTCCTTAGGAAGCTTTGTAATATAATCCTGCACTTTACTTAACTGACCCATCGGTGACTTTTTTCTCTCTCTCCGAGGGGTCATCCTGAGCGAAGCCAAGGATCTTACGAGATCCTTCTCCCGTCGCCGGCGGGATCAGGATGAGGGTTCGGAAAACTCCCCGCCCCTCACTTAACTCTTTAAAATTCAATAGATAAGGGAAAATGGCTGACAAACAGAGCGCTTATGGCAGGAGATTTCTGCCGATAGAGTCGATAGCCACTATTCTCGATCCTTTTACGGAAGGAAAAAAGGTGCGTTTAGCGGGGCGTTTGATGGCTCGACGGGTCATGGGTAAAAGTACGTTCTGCGATTTGAAAGACCAGAATGCCAAGATTCAGATTTACGGAAAGAGAGATGATTTGGGCGACGAGGCCTATAAATCCTTCACGGCTCTCTCGATCGGTGACATCTTGGGGATCGAGGGGACCCTTTTTACGTCAAAGACCGGAGAAAAAAGCGTTCGGATCGCGCGTTTCGAACTTCTTTCCAAAATTATCCGAACGCTTCCTGAGAAGTGGCATGGTTTAAAGGATATCGAAACCCGCTACCGCCAGCGGTATCTTGACTTGGTGGTGAATGACGAGGTCCGTGACACGTTCAAACGAAGAAGTCAAATTATTCAGTGGATCCGTAAGTATCTGGATGCACGCGGTTTCATGGAAGTGGAAACGCCCATGATGCAACCCATTCCGGGCGGTGCGCGGGCCCGGCCGTTTGTGACCCACCACAATACGCTTCACGCAGATTTGTATCTCCGGGTGGCGCCCGAACTTTACCTGAAACGTTTGCTGGTAGGCGGGTTGGAAAAGGTGTATGAGATCAATCGTAATTTTAGGAATGAGGGAATTTCCGTCCGTCATAACCCGGAATTTACGATGCTCGAACTTTATCAGGCCTATGCCGATTACACGGACATGATGGCCATTACCGAAGAGTTGATTACGGAACTGGTTCAATCGATTTATGGAAAAGATGAGATTCCTTATGGCGATCGAACGATCCGTTTCCAAAGGCCGTGGAAGCAAATGACATTTTATGGTGCGATTCAAGAAAGAACCGGGATCGATCTAAGAAGAACAAACTTGAGTCTGCATGAAATTGCCCGGAAATGGCATATCGAAGTGCCGCCGGAAGCCGAGGATGTGGATATCCTGAATGAAATTTTTGCCCAAAAAGTAGAACCCGATCTCTGGGATCCGACATTCGTTTTAGATTATCCTATTGAAATGACACCGCTGGCAAAGGCCAAGGATGACGATCCTAGCTTGACTTACCGCTTCGAACTTTTCATCAGCCATATGGAGATTGCCAATGCCTTTTCAGAACTGAATGATCCTGTGGAACAACGCCAACGGTTTCTTGCACAAAAAGAGATGGTGGGAGAACATAAAATGCTGGACGAGGATTTTCTGACTGCCCTGGAATATGCCATGCCACCCGCCGGGGGGTTGGGCATCGGCATCGACCGCCTCGTGATGGTATTAACGAATCAAAAGTCCATCCGGGATGTTATTTTGTTTCCCTTGCTTCGAAGTGAAAAGTCCAAGGTTTCGGCCGAGGAAGAACCTACGGGAAAGAAGGAGTAAGCATGGCTTTTGAAGGCTTTATTGCGCGCAAACATCTGATGTTTCGGAAAAAGGCTACCCTGATTTGTATCCTTGGTGTTGGGGTCGGGGTTGCAGCCTTAATGGTGGTCTTGGCGGTTTTTACCGGGTTCCAAAGCGAATTGAAATCCACCATGGTCGGCGTTCATCCCCATCTTCGGATCGAAAAATGGGGAGGACTCGACGATCCTCAGGGGGATATAGCCAAGGTTGAGGCGCTTGAGATCCGCGGAATCCGCAGCCTGTCGAGTTTTGTGGCTGCGGAAGCGATCCTGCAATCTAACGCCGGCGCCACGGGGGTCATTGTTCGGGGCGTCGATCCTGTGCATGAAGATTTAGAGATTTTTAAACGCCATATGGTTGCAGGCAAATTTGATTTGAGTGATCAGCATTGGATGGAAACTGAACGGCGGGGATTGTTCTTTAAAAAAGATTTAAAAAAAACAATCGGGTGCATTATGATCGGTGAAGGCCTTGCCCGGATTCTTCATGTGCAGGTAGGAGACAGAATAACTCTGGTTGCGCCGAGTTTTGGAGGCAATACGGAATCTTTCAACTTGGGTCAGGCCCGGTCCGAACCGTTTATGGTCAAAGGTATTTTTAACGTGGGGATGAATGAATTTGATACCTCGTATGTCCTGCTTGATTTACCGCGGGCTCAAAGGCTTTACGCTTTGGGCGGACGGGTCAGTGGGATCAGCATCCGTTTTCAGGATGTGGACGATGCCCTGCGGTGGGAATGGGTGATTCGGGGGCAGTTGGGTTTGGAATATGTGGTTACAACGTGGCAGGATGTCAACCCCCATTTTTTTCAGGCCCTGAAGGTTGAAAAATCCGTTCAGACGATTTTCCTGAGTCTGATTGTGTTGGTGGCAGCCCTGAATATTTTTTCGACACTGATTATGATCGTGATGGCCAAGACTCGTGATATCGGTATTTTAAGGACCCTTGGGGCAACGGAAATGAGTGTTCGGAGAATATTTTTATGGGAGGGCTTCACCATCGGTGTTGTCGGAGTTGTGTTAGGGGCCCTATCGGGTTTAACGTTGCTTTACTATCGCAACGATGTTCTCGATTTCATAAAAAAGACGACCGGCTTTGAACTGTTTCCAAGCGATGTCTACCTGTTTGACGGTTTGCCGGCCGAGATTCATCCTGAGGACATCGCGGTCATTGTTGTGCTTGCGCTTTTGGCCTCGATTCTAGCAGCCGTCTATCCTTCTCATCGGGCCGCGAAATTACATCCCGCGGAGGCCCTCCGGTATGAATGAGTTCGGCGTTCCCTTGATTTCAACTTTCGGTTTGAAAAAGGATTATGATTCGCTTGCCGGAAAGCTTTCGGTGTTGAAGGGGGTGGAATTTTCGATGAATCATGGGGAAATGGTTTTGATCCACGGCCGGTCCGTATCCGGAAAGTCAACTCTACTTCATTTGCTCGGCGGGCTCGAGCAGGCGACATCCGGAAAGGTTATTTTTGAGGGTCGGGATATTACGTCCCTCAGCGAGCGGGAACTTGCCCGGATACGGAATCGGCGGATCGGATATGTTTTTCAGTT
>JAMWDC010000261.1 GCA_023819025.1 Candidatus Omnitrophota bacterium
CCTCCACTAGGGGGAAGGGATTCCATTTCGGCGGAACTGGAACAACGCAGATTTTTACTCCTTCTTCTCGTCTTCATCCTCAGATTCTGTTACACCGTTCTTCTGCCCCTCATCTTTTTCCACGACCCGAGCGGCTGCCGCAACCTTATCTTTCTCTTTGAGTCGAATCAGAAGGACTCCCTGCGTATTCCGCCCTGAGCTGCGGATCTGGCTGACAGGGATTCGGACAACCATACCTCCTGTGGTGACCACGATAATTTCGTCCTGATCCTGGACAGTCAGAACATTGACAACTTTTCCGTTCCGGGAGGTTACTTTGACGTTGATGATGCCTTTCCCGCCCCGGGATTGCAGCCTGTATTCCTTAAACTTCGTTTTCTTTCCGAAACCTTGATCCGTAATGCTTAAAAGCGTGGCTTCTTTATCCACAATTTCGACAGCCATTACCTCGTCTTTTTTCCCCAGTTTGATGCCTCGAACCCCCGTGGCCGTTCGGCCCATGTCCCGGATACTTTTTTCTGAAAACCGTATGGCTTTCCCCTCACGGGTCGCAATGAAAAGTTCATCGCTGCCTTCCGTTATTTTACAAGCCACGAGTTCGTCGCCATGGCGTAAGGAGATTGCGTTAATTCCCGTCGTCCGAGGATGGGAATATTGGATGAGATTGGTTTTTTTGACCACGCCATCTTTCGTGACCATCACAATAAACCGTTTTTCGTCAAATTCCTTGACTTGGAGAAAACTTGAAATGGTTTCCCCTTGGCCAAGGGCCAATAGATTCACTATGGCTTTCCCTCTCGCCTGCCGGGATGCCTGTGGAATCTCATAGGCCTTGCGCCAATAGACCCGGCCTTGATTCGTAAAAAACAGGATGAAGTCGTGTGTCGATGCCAAAAACATGTGTTCAATAAAGTCCTCTTCATCCTTGACGTTGGCTCCGGTGATCCCCGTCCCCCCACGCCGTTGGCGCCGGTACATGGTCACCGGGATCCGTTTGATGTAACCCGCGTGAGAAATGGTAATCACGACATCTTCCTCGGCAATAAGATCTTCAATCTCGATCTCTTCTTCCGCCGCTACAATCTGAGTCCTCCGTTCGTCACCGTACTTTTGGATGAGCTCTTTGGATTCATCTTCGATGATCTCGAGAACCTTCTTGCGGTTTTTTAAGACCGACCGGTAATATTCGATTTTCTTGATAAGCTCCAAATACTCCTCATCGATCTTTTCCCTTTCCAGCGCGGTGAGCCTCTGTAACTGCATTTCCAGAATGGCCTGGGCCTGTATATCCGTCAGCTTGAATGTGGAGGTCAGTGCGGTTTTTGCCGCCTCGGGGTTTTTAGAAGTCCGGATGATTTTGATCACCTTATCCAGGTTCGCAATCGCAATCTTGAGGCCTTCGAGGATATGTGCCCGTTTCTCGGCCTTGTCCAACTCGAACCGTGTCCTACGGGTAACCACCTCCACGCGGTAGTTAATAAACTGTTCGATCACCTGTTTGAGGTTGAGAATTCGGGGTTGCCCTCCGACAAGCGCCAGCATGATGACACCAAAGGTTTCCTGCATCTGGGTATGTTTGTAGAGCTGATTAAGAATAATTTGCGGGACCGCATCTTTTTTGATTTCCAGAACAATCCGCATTCCGTCCCGGTCGGATTCATCGCGAATATCGTAGATACCCTCGATCTTTTTATTTTCAACGAGGCTGGCAATGGACTCGATCAGGTTTGCTTTGTTGACCTGATAGGGGATTTCTGTGATCACAATGGCGTCTTTTTTGCTTTTGGAGGTTTCGATCACCGCCTTCGCCCGGATCACAATACGGCCGCGTCCGGTTTCATAGGCGGCACGGATACCCTCTCGACCGAGGATGAGCCCCCCGGTGGGAAAATCCGGTCCCTTGATGATTTTGCATAGTTCTTTAACGGTGATATTCGGATTTTTGATCGTGGCGACAATGCCGTTTACCACTTCTTCAAGGTTGTGCGGAGGAATGTTCGTCGCCATGCCGACGGCGATCCCGCTTGAACCGTTGACGAGTAAATTCGGAAGCCGGGCCGGCAATACGGCGGGTTCCTGAAGGGACTCGTCAAAATTAGGAATGAAATCAACGGTCTCTTTGTCGATATCTTCCAAGAGTTCATTCGCGATGTGGGCAAGCCGCGCTTCGGTATACCGCATGGCCGCTGCATTGTCCCCGTCGACCGAACCGAAATTCCCCTGTCCATCCACCAGCGGATAACGCAGAGAAAAATCCTGAACCATTCGAACCAGCGTATCGTAAACCGCCATATCTCCGTGGGGATGGTATTTTCCTAAAACTTCTCCCACAATACGGGCTGATTTCTTAAAGGGCTTATTCGCCGCGAGTCCGAGTTCGTTCATCGCATGCAGGATTCGGCGATGTACCGGCTTTAAACCGTCGCGGACATCGGGCAAGGCCCGCCCGACAATGACCGACATCGCATAGTCGATATACGAGTCCCGCATCTCATCTTCAATGGGAACCGGGATGATTTTTTCGTTCATGGCATAAAGGTTTGTTTCATCGGCCATAGGCTATTACCTTTCTTGAGCTCGTCCCGTTTGACCGTTCTGCGCATTTCCCCTCTAGCATTTCCCCTCTATCGAAAGATTGTGCGCTGAATTATGGAGCAACCGAACCGCGGTCAAACTCAATATGTTAGACAGCATGATGGTGCAAGGCGGCTGCATTTTGTATCGCGGCCTTCCGGGGTAATTCGACATAAAAGGTCGTCCCTATTCCTTCTTGAGTATGAAAACCGATTTTTCCGCCCAAACTTTTTATCACTTCCTGTGAAATTGCAAGTCCCAGTCCGTGACCTTTTTGGGGGATATCGATGTTAAGCTCACGGTAATGTTTTAAGCTGGCCACCTTGTCAAAGAGGATCGCTCGGTGCGAATCCGGAATCCCAGGCCCGCCGTCTTCGACTTCAAGACGTACGTGATCCTTGTAGGGTCGCGCCCGTAATTTAACATCCGTACCCTCAAGGGTATACTTAATGGCATTATCCACCAAGTTGGTCATGACTTCATAAAGTTTGGCACGATCTGTGTCGACCGCTTCCTGTTCTGGGGAGACATCCACTACGATGTTAACCCGTTTTCGCCGGGCGAAGGGCCGAAAATCATTGCTGAGTTCCTCAAGTAGCGGCTTCAACTCCACTGTTTTAATCCGGCTCTCTACTTTCCGAACCTGAGTCGCTATGGTCAAGAGTTCCTCAAAATTGTTCAGCATCCGTTTCACGTTGCGTTTGGCAAGTTCCAGGAACTCCCGCTGCGCATCTGTCACCGACCCAAGTTCCCCTTTTTCCATTAATTGAAGAACCTCCTGAACGCAAAT
>JAMWDC010000262.1 GCA_023819025.1 Candidatus Omnitrophota bacterium
GTCGGGAATGTGCATTGAAATCACCTGCCTTTGATTATTATTTTTTTTAATTTCGTAATACCTAACCCACAAAAAAAATTACCGGAATTTTTTACCTGTCGAACTCATGGAAAGCACCGCATGAAGCACACCCTTTTGCTGGCGCATCAAATCCGCAAGCTTCTGAATATCACGGGCATTGCCCCGGATCATAATCATCTCTGCGCAAAGGTGTTCGTCAAGATGCACATGCGTTGCGGCCAGGATGTGGTTATGATGGTGATGGTGCTGAAGGCAGTTAAGTTTTTCATTAAGATTCCGCGTATCATGATCGTAGATCAAAGTCAATACCCCGAGCGCCTCCTCGTTTGTCCCCCATTCTTCCTGAACCGTCTGATGGCGGATCAAGTCCCTCAAAAACTCGGACCGGTTCTGATAGCGGCTTTTTTTCCGCATCTGCTCGAGTTTCTGGTAAAGGTCCCCCTCAATGGAAAAACTCTGCCGCATTAATTTCGTCATAGGATGGGTATTACGATTTTTTGCATATTATTACTGAAAAATCGGTTTGTCAACGCAAAATCTCGCCCGATACACACCCCGCGGTGTCCATGGCTGGCGGTGGGATTGAATCAGGCCTTCTGGGATTTCTCAATCTTTTCCCAGCTGTCGCGCAGGGTGACGATGCGGTTAAATACAGGCCTGCCAGGAGCTGAATCGACCGGATCCACGAAAAAATATCCCGTGCGCTCGAACTGGAACCGCTCGCCAGGTCTTGCGCCTTTGAGACTGGGCTCCAGATACGCTGAAGGAATCACCTCGAGGGATTTGGGGTTGAGATTGGAAAGATAATCCTTGCCATCTTCGACATCGCTCGGATCTTTTTTCGTGAAAAGAACATCATAGAGCCGGACCTCGGCGCAAAACGCATGCCTTGCCGATACCCAGTGGATGGTCCCTTTGACCTTGCGCCCGTCCGGAGGGTTGTTGCCGCCACGGGTGGTGGGATCATGAGTGCAGTGAAGTTCGACGATCCGGCCGGTTTTCGGATCTTGGACGGCCTTTTCGCATTTAATAAAGTAACCGTAACGGAGCCGGACTTCCTTACCGGGGGCCAGACGGAAAAATTTCGGCGGCGGGACCTCACGAAAATCCTCCCGCTCAATGTAAAGTTCGCGCGAAAATGGGACCCTGCGCGAGCCTCCGGACGGATCCTCGGGATTATTCACAGCCTCCATTTCCTCGGTCTTATCTTCCGGATAATTCGTGATCACCACCTTGAGCGGATCGAGAACCGCCATCACCCGAGGCGCGGTTTTATTCAACTCTTCCCGGATCGAATTTTCGAGCACAACCAAATCGATCGTGCTGTTGAATTTAGCGACACCAATCGTGTCGCAAAAGGCACGGATCGAAGACGGCGTGTAGCCGCGCCTACGCAGGCCCGAGATCGTCGGCATGCGCGGATCATCCCAGCCGGAAACAATTTTTTTCTGGACGAGCTCAAGGAGGCGGCGTTTGCTCAGCACGGTATGCGACAAGTTCAGCCGGGCGAACTCAATTTGCTGCGGATGGTAAATTCCAAGCTCGTCGAGAAACCAATCATAAAGCGGCCGGTGATTTTCAAATTCGAGCGTGCAAAGGGAGTGGGTGATCCCTTCGATGGAATCTTCCAATCCGTGGGCCCAGTCATAGGTCGGATAAATGCACCATTGGCTGCCCTGACGGTGGTGGTCGGCGTGGACGATCCGATACATGATCGGATCGCGCAGGTTCAAATTGGGAGACCTCATATCGATTTTGGCGCGCAGCGTTTTCGATCCGTCGGGAAATTCCCCCTGGCGCATCCGAGCGAATAAATCGAGATTTTCCTCGACACCCCGGTTGCGGTAAGGGCTGTCCCGCCCGGGTTTATCCAGGGTCCCGCGGGTTTCCGAGACCTCGGCCGCCGTCAGATCGCAGACATAGGCTTTTCCTTTTTTGATCAGGGCAACCGCCCATTGATACATTTGCTCGAAATAATCCGAGCCATAAAAAATCCGGTCTTCGAAATCAGCACCCAACCAGCGCACGTCCTCAATAATCGAATCGACGTACTCCTGCTCTTCTTTTTCTGGGTTGGTATCATCGAAACGAAGATTGAATTTACCGTTGTAATCGCGGGCGATCCCGAAATTCAGGCAGATCGACTTGGCGTGACCAATATGAAGGTATCCGTTGGGTTCCGGCGGGAACCGCGTATGTACGCGTCCCCCGTTCTTGCCCGTACGGATATCCTCATCGATGATATCGCGGATGAAGTTGGTCGGTGCCTTAGGGGCTTTCATAAAGGATGGGATTATACCAAAATTTACGGCCTTGTACACCCAGCAGCACGTCCCGAAGCGAATTCCAGACAAAATCACATCGAAACGAAATCAATATTGCGCGGCATGAAGATTGAACTATAATAACTTCATCCTTGTTTCGATCACAAGAGCGATTCGGTTCGCATGGCGGCCTGCGAGAAACGGAAGGATCTATTTTTTTGAACTACAAAAGTCCAAGAAAAGTCGTTGTCCTCGGCTTGGATTCTGCACCACCTCTTCTTATCTTTGACCGTTGGAGACTCCATCTGCCGAATCTTGCAAGGCTCATGGGACAAGGTATTTACGGCAAACTCAGGAGTTGTCACCCCCCGATCACCGTCCCTGCCTGGAGTTCGATGTTATCGGGAAAAAGTCCGGGCCGCCTCGGTTTGTACGGCCTTCGAAACCGAAAGGATTATTCGTACGATGTGCCGGATGACGCAGCTGCCCAGGCGGTGAACGATGCGCGAATCTGGGACATCCTCTCGACCTTCGATAAAGAATCCATTTTGATCGGCATCCCTCAAACTTATCCTGTAAAACCGATGAAGGGCATTGTCCTTACAGATTTCCTGACGCCGAGTCTTGATAAGGAATATGCGTATCCTTCTGAGATCCGAAAGGAGGTCGAAAACTTGGTCGGCCCCTATATTCTTGATGTCGAGAATTTTCGTACGGATCAAAAAGACAACCTCCTCAAGCAGATTTACAACATGACGGAACAGCACTTCAAGCTTGCCAAGCATTTCATCAAGTCAAAACCATGGAATTTCTTCATGATGGTGGCGTGGAGCAGCCGGCGGGCATCGGCCTCTGCGCGCGGGCGCAGCATTGACTTGCAGGGCACCGATGGCAGGGCTGCCTCGAAGAGGCGCCGCGTCTCGGCCCAGAGCAGCTGGAGGAAGGCCGTTCGGGCGCGGGCCACGCGCGCGGCATCGGCAGCTGCGCCCGCGGCCACCAGATCCCAGAGCGCGGGGAAGAACTGTGCATCGGCAAAGCGGTCAAGCTCGG
>JAMWDC010000263.1 GCA_023819025.1 Candidatus Omnitrophota bacterium
TCGTAATCGAAAGCAGGGCAAATTGAAAACCATCAATCTGATTACGGACCAGATCGGTCGCCATTCGCCCCAAAAGGACAACATTGCCGGCCAAATGATAGTCGAATTCCTTTCCGAGTTTCTGGTCTAAATACCGGCGGACATCCGCTTCGACTGCGGCCCCTTCGGAGGTTCCCACGGCTTTCATCCGCGCCTCCAGCCGAATTTCTTTAAGATCGGAAGAAATAAACGAACGGATATTAGGATCCCTGGAGCGCTGGATCCCTTCGAAATAACGATCGAGCGTTTCCTGGTCTTCTGGAATCTGATAACTGTCCGCCTCTTCTTCTCTCGCGTGATGGATCTTTTTGATCAGGGTCGTAATGCTGTTGACGTTCGTGATTTCTGGCTTGGATTCCAGGTAGGCCTTAAAACGATCGATCGCACACAAGGTTTTTGTGTCCGTCATCAGCTGTCCGTCCTTTCGGTTGATGACGAAACCCATCACATAAACCCCGGTTAAATGTTCATCGATGAAACGTGTCGCGATGGCCAGCTTAGAATCCGGTTTCATCTGTTTGACAATATTCGTATCCACTTTAATCTTGGAGATTCCAAACAAGGCAGCGACGAACGTCAGACCCGCAATCACCATAATGACCCATTTCCAACGGAATTCGAATTTCTCAAGAAATTGGCCGAGGAACCAATTGACGATGTGCCGGTCATCGAGGGAATCTTTCCTTTGGCGATACGGCAATACCGGCAGAAGAATCGGCGTGACCAACAATAAAATCAAAAAAGAATAGAAGGCCCCAACTGCCGCAAAGATCCCGAAACTTTGAATTGCCGGTACCGGATTGAACGCCAGGGAAGCAAAACCCAAAATCGTCGTGAAATGAGTCAGAAGGCTCGGCATGCCCAGCTCACCCATCGTTAAAAGAATCGTTTCTCGCAGGCTGGAGTGGTGCGGGCGCATTTCGAAAAACAGGTTCATGTATAAGACGGAGGTTTTGATGGCAATGATCATGACCACTGGCGTCAGCAGCGAGGTGACGAGATTGAGTTCCTGACCTAGATAAACGATGGTGGCCATCATCCACACAAGGGCCATGATGACGATGGTGATGGGCAAAATCATGCAGGATAAATTGCGGTAAAAGAGAAAGTTGGTGAGCACAAGAAAGGCAAAAATGACGGGGACACAAATGTATTGATCGCGGCGAAGCAAGCGGACAAATTCGTGTTGCTCCACCGGAGAGCCGGCCACATAGAATTTCAGGCCCGGCCTTTCTAACCGGGACAATAGATTTTCGATTTCCTTAATGACGTCGCCGCGGGAGGTTCGATGACCGGGTTCGGATTTCAGGTAAACGACAATATTCGCATTTTCCCCGTCTTTGGAAACAAGGTTGTTCAGAAACATTTCATTCGAGAGTACCTCCTTTTTGAATTCATGCACGGATTTTTCTCTTTCCAAAACACCTTGGATGGCCGGAACAATTTTAATGCCTAAAAACTTATGCCGGATATCCATGGCATTGGTCAGGCTGATGACCCTTTCCACTTCACTCAACCGCGACACTTGATCCGTTAAAAACTTCAACGTTTCAAGATTGTCCATTGTAAAAAGGTCGTTCGTGCTCATGGCGATTGCAATGATTTGGTCGCTGCCGTATTGTCTGACGAAGGCTCGGTAATAAGCGTACTCCGGGGATTTTTTGTCGAATAGCGAATCGATCGAGGGATCAATTTGGAGTTTGAAGACAGCAAACCCATGGATCAAAGTGGCTAACAGCAGCACCAAGAATAAAGGCCATCTTAAGACTAGAACAATCTCGGCGAACCGTCGGAACATAGACAAGGCATTTTAAACCAAAGTTTAAAGGATGCAAAGAAATAAAGGAATCTCCTGGTCTCGGATGCCTTTGGTGAAAGACCCTGGCTTCAGAACGGTCGGTTATGTTATGATGACCGTCCATGGAACTCGTTTCGATCCCTTGGCTTGCATTTTATATTTCGATAACCTTCCTATGGAGTTACCACTGTTACCGGGCCTTCGAAGCACTCATTCTCATGCCGGTCGTACGTCCCGGTTCCTGTTCGAGCAGTAGGGCTGAAAAAGAACCGGTTTCCATCATCATTCCTGCCAAGAATGAAGAACAAAACATAGCGCCTTGCATACAATCCCTGTTGCATCAGGACCATCCCATTTTCGAGATTATTGTGGCCAACGACAATTCGACCGATCAGACCGAAACCATTTTAAGGTCGATGGGTGCCGTTCAAGTGTCCGATTCAATCACACACCATCCGGCCAACGGCCGGCCAAGGCTTCGCTACCTGAATGTCCCTCCGACGCCGCCCGGATGGACGGGGAAAAACTATGCCCTTCATACCGCAGTCGCAAAAGCAACGGGAACGTGGTATTTGTTCACGGATGCCGATACCCGACATGAACCGGCAAGTGTCTCCTCTGCCATGCACTATGCCGTAACACGAAAATTAAAATTTTTGACGCTTCTTCCCCGTTGTCTTACGGAAAATTTTCTGGAACATTTGATTCAGCCTTGCGCGATGGCGTATATCGGCCTTTGGTTCCCGATCAAAAAAATCAACGACCCCCACTCCGCGGTTTATTTCGCCAACGGCCAATACCTCTTGATCGAACGGAGTCACTACGAACAAATGGGTGGACATGCCTCAGTCCGTGAGGAATTTCTGGAAGATTTCGCCTTGATGAAGAAAACAAAAGAGAAAGGAGTCAAAGCACATTGCGCGTTAGGTGCGTTTGTTTACGGTACTCGAATGTATGATTCCTTCGGAGCCCTTTGGAAAGGGTGGCGCAGGATTTTCCTTCACGCCTTTAGAAAAAATCCTTTAAAACTTTTAACGAAATCGCTGAGTCTGCTGTTCTATGCCCCACTCCCGTTTGCGTGCTTTGCACCTCTCACGGTCCTGGCGATCACAAATCCGGAAAGTTACTCGTGGGTGTGGTTATTCGCCTTCGGGGTTTTGATATTCATATTGGCAATCGGCTGGAAAGCATATGGCATTGTCCAAGCCCGACGGGAATATGCTCTCTTGCACCCTTGGGCCTCCGTCATCCTCACCGGTATTTTGTTGGACGCCTGCTGGATGGCCATCGGCGGTAAAAAAACCAAATGGCGGTAAACGAAGCTTCTGAATTTTTCTGGCACGAATCACCGGATCGCTAAATAACCTTGATCCACGGCGTATCGGTCAAGGATTCTCAAATGGCGGTAAACGAAGCTTCTGAATTTTTCTGGCACGAATCACCGGATCGCTAAATAACCTTGATCCACGGCGTATCGGTCAAGGATTCTCAAATGG
>JAMWDC010000264.1 GCA_023819025.1 Candidatus Omnitrophota bacterium
TAGCTAGCATTTTATAGCAGTTTTAAGCTTTCAAAGGACCGTTTTTATGAATGGTTCCAGTTCCTCCACCTGTTTTCTGAAGGGGGAGGACAGGTTGGGGTATCAATCCACCCCTTCTCCCTTCCCTCTCATAAATCAAGGGGAGGGTAACCGGAGCAACGCACAATCTCTTTAACACGGCGGGCATAAAAAGACAC
The DNA here is from genome assembly GCA_023819025.1 of Candidatus Omnitrophota bacterium. Lineage (GTDB taxonomy): Bacteria > Omnitrophota > Omnitrophia > Omnitrophales > Aquincolibacteriaceae > JAMWDC01. The sequence goes on from JAMWDC010000264.1 coordinate 198, forward strand.
CCAAGGTTCCAGGGGCATTTCAGGACGCCGTTCCTTCCTTGTCTTGAGCCGGAAAAAACCGCTCACGAGCGGATGGATATTCTCCAGCCAAACTGCGGAACAAAACCAGACGAGTGAATCCCGTAACAAACGCCGGCGGGACCCCTTCCACCGCAGAAGGAGGGTTTTAATATGCTCTTCGGAATAAAATGATTTCCAGGCATCCTGATAAGCGCGCTCGAGTTCTCGACGCGTCATTCGCGGATGATCCGTTGTCACGTGGGCGGTATCGTACAAGTTGGTATCCTGTTCCATCAGCGTTTGGGTCATAAAAAGTTTCCGGTGGTCTTCAGAACCAGGGAGTGGCGTCATGATAAAAAACTCCGCGTGATCAAGCGGTAATTCCCGTTTCAATGTCTCAACATCTTTCATAATCGATTCGTATGTCTCGCCGGGGAATCCGATCATATATCCGGCATAAGTCAAGACACCATGGGTCCGCCACATTTGAAGCATTCGCCGGTACACTTGAATCTGGTTGTGATGTTTCCCGACAGCCTTCAAATTTTCAGGATTCACGGATTCCAGACCGATAAAGACACGCCGCACGCCGGCTCGGCTCATTTTTTCAATAAACCGTGGGATCCTTGTGAGTTGCCGTATCGGCTTGAATCATTAAACTAAGCCGCATCTTGTGTTTTTCCTTCATGCCAATCAGCCGGTCTGCGATGCTTCCCCAGTTCGGATTGCGCGAAAAATTGTCATCGGTAATGAAGATATGATCTATCCCGGAAGGGTATTGTTTTCTGACAAGGTTCTCGATATCGTCCGCGGTCCTGGCCCGCATCTTATGGCCTTGCACATTAACGATCGTGCAGAAAGAACAGCGGAATGGACAACCCCTTCCGGCATCGAAACTTGTGTAACGATTAAGGAAACCATCCGTGACGGTCTTAGGCATATAGGGCCCCCGCACACCAGCAAGATCCGGCGGGTCGTCAACAAAATTATAAATGGGCTCCAAACGATCCTTGTACGCAGCCCTTAACAGATCACTCCAGCGATTTTCCACCTCTCCGGCAACAATCGTAACTCCGTAATCTATTGCCCGGCGAATTTCAGGAGGAATTTCGGGCAGCATCTGCAAACAGCCAGAAACGTGAAAACCGCCGATGATCGTAGGTATATGATATTTTCTGAATTCGAGGGACAAATCACGAGCCCGGGCGTACTGGTTGGTCTGAACACCAACCATGCAAACATCGCCCTTGCCTCCAGTCCGGCAAATTTTCCGGATCAAACGTTGAACGGGAATTTTATGATAGGATTCGTCAAAAATATGGACAAGGGGTTTGACCCCATCCCCAAACACCTGCTCGTCGACCGCCTTCTGGGTCAAGGCGTAAAGACAAGCCAGCGACGTACTCACCGTAATTCCCCATAACCATCAGATGACGTATCCGTCATCATCATACTTGGAAGGACGGATCAAAATGATATGAAATGGGCGCTGGGTTTGTTTTGTCATCGATGTGCTGAGTCTAACAGAAAAAAGGGGGCATACCTAATTTTTTGTGAATCATTCCGACTGGACTTTTGCAAAATGATCGTTCAAGCCCGTTTTTCCGACTCCTGGCCGCAAGGGATTGGGGCTTATCAATGATGCAACCCTCAATATCGACCCACGAGTCCCCATGTTGCAAAGATTCAGTCCAACTGATCCACGGATAAATAGGTGCGACCCCGTTTTTTACTGACGCGACGGCTCGAGGATTTCCGCCAGATCCGATTCGGATGTTTGGATCGGCCGGATATCAAATTTTTCAATCAGGATTTTCAAAACATTCGGCGAAATAAATGCCGGGAAAGTCGGCCCGAGACGAATACCCTTCATCCCGAGAGAAAGCAGGGTCAGCAAAATCGCCACGGCTTTTTGCTCGTACCAGGACAGGATCAGCGAAAGCGGAAGATCATTCACGCCGCAGTTAAAGGCCTTAGCTAGCAGCAGGGCAATCTGAATCGCCGAGTAAGCATCATTGCACTGACCGACGTCGAGAAGACGCGGGATTCCTCCGATATCACCGAACTCAAAACTGTTGAACCGGAACTTGCCGCAGGCCAATGTTAGAATCACGCAATCGGCCGGAACACTCTGCGCCAGATTGGTATAGTAATTTCGCCCCGTCCTTGCTCCGTCACACCCGCCGATCAGAAAAAAGTGTCGGATCGCCCCGCTCTTGACGGCCTCAACCACTTTTTGACTGACAGCGGCAATGGCATTTCTTCCGAATCCTGTCATCAGCGTCCCTCCGGGGATTTCTTTTTCAAAACCGCCGAGGGCAACGGCTCTGCGAATCAACGGGGAAAAATCTCTCCCTCGGATATGCGTAACCCCCGGCCATCCGACGGTCCCGCTGGTAAAAACACGGTCCCGGTAACTCGGTTTCGGTTCTTGGATACAGTTCGTGGTAAAGTAAAACGCTGCGGGAACGCCATCGAATTCACGGGCCTGATTTTGCCAGGCCGTTCCGAAGTGACCGGCCAAATGTTTGTACTTCTTCAGGCCGGGATAACCGTGAGCCGGCAACATTTCGCCGTGCGTGTAAATATGAACCCCTTTACCTTCGGTCTGTTTGAGGAGCTCATGGAGATCCAGAAGATCATGTCCGCTGACAATGATGGCAGGACCTTTCTTTAATGTCTTCGACACGACCGTCGGTACCGGGTGGCCGTACGTCGTGGTGTGGGCTTCGTCGAGGATTTCCATGCATCTCAAATTGACTTTGCCGCAACGCATGTTGAGTTCAAGTAATTCATCCAGAGATAAATCTTTGTGATTCAGTTTCGCGAGCGCCTCATGAAAGAACGCATAAACTCCGTCATCCTCGAAATTTAAAACTGCGGCATGATGCGCATAAGCCGCCATCCCTTTGAGCCCATAAGTCAGAAGGTGCGCCAAGGAGCGGACATCGGGGTTCTCGTAGTCATGGAGGATGGTCAACAGTTTTCCCTGAACCTCCAACGTGTTCCGATCCGAGGCCGGTACAAACCTGACGCTACCGGGGAGAGCTTCTTCGACAAGATCCTTGCCCTGAGCTCTCATACATTCTCGCAATATTTGTTTGGCCCGCTCCTT
>JAMWDC010000265.1 GCA_023819025.1 Candidatus Omnitrophota bacterium
TGATCAAGAAGAACGGGGAGTTGATCGACATTGACGTTTCGATCAGCGTTCTGAAAGACGAGAGTGGCGAGGTGACGGGATCGATCGGGGTGATCCGCGATATTACGGCAAGAAAACAGATGGAAAAGGCCCTTCGGGAATCGGAGGCAAGGTTTCGCACCATTTTCGAGAATTCCGCGGTAGCGATTACGGTGGCGAATGCCAAGGAAGAGCTCATTTCCTGGAATAAATTCACAGAACGGCTTTTCGGGATGAGCAAAGATGATCTGTACCTGAAGCCGCTGCGGTCGTTTTATCCTCCCGAGGAATGGAAGCGGATGCGATCGATGAATATCCGCCACAAGGGGATGCAGGAGCATCTTGAGACGAAGATGATCAAGAAGAACGGGGAGTTGATCGACATTGACGTTTCGATCAGCGTTCTGAAAGACGAGAGTGGCGAGGTGACGGGATCGATCGGGATAATCCGCGATATTACGGAGCGCAAACGTGCTGAGGAAGAACACCGGGCAAAACAAGAGGCGTTGGCCCAAGCCCGCGCCAAGAGCCAGTTTCTTGCCAACATGAGTCATGAAATCCGCACGCCGATCAACGGGATCATCGGAATGATCGAGCTCATCCTCGATACGGATTTAACCGCCGAACAGCGCGAGTATGTTACGACTGCAAAGATATCTGCGGATGCCTTGTTGTCGCTCATCAACGATATTCTGGATCTGTCGAAGATCGAGGCCGAAAAACTCACCCTGGATCGTGTTCCATTCAGCCTACGCGATAATCTTGGAGACACCGTTTTTACGCTCGCGCAGCGTGCCCACGTGAAGGGGCTCGAACTGGCTTGTCATATTTTACCGGATGTGCCCGACTATGTCGTAGGGGATCCGGGCCGTTTGCGTCAGGTGATTGTGAATCTGGTGGGCAATGCCATCAAATTTACTCATAAAGGAGAAGTAACGATCCGCGTCGAAGTCAAATCAAGAACCGACGAGGAGGTTTATCTTCGCTTTGCGGTTATCGATTCCGGAATCGGGATTCCGCCCGAGAAGCAAAAGATAATCTTTGAACCCTTTACACAGGCAGATAGTTCAATGACCCGCAAGTATGGAGGAACGGGACTCGGGCTGTCGATTTCAAAACAACTGGTTGGACTCATGGGAGGGACGATCTGGATTGAGAGTCCTTCAAAAAGGTCCCAAACTAAGAATGGCGGTCCTGGAAGCACCTTTTATTTTACCGCGCGTTTCGGCGTGAAAAAAACTGCCTCCTCAAAAATGATTCTTCCGGATTTTTCCAGTGTGAAGGGCTTACCCGTCTTGGTGGTGGACGACAATCAAACCAATTGTCAAATCCTTAAGGAGATATTAAACAGCTGGAGCCTTGAACCGACGATTGCCTCGACCAGCCGAAAGGCGATCCAGCTGATGAATCAGGCCAGAAGCGAAGAAAAGGAATTTCGTGTTGCTATCATCGATGCACGCATGCCGGGCATTGACGGTTTTGCGTTGGCTCAATGGATCCGGGAGAATCCCGCGTTCAAATCCACGAAGATTATTCTCATGACGGCTGCCGGTTTGCGGGGCGAGGTCATGCGGTGTAAGGAATTGGGCATCGAAGCTTACTTGCCGAAGCCGATCAAGCAGTCATTATTATGGGATACGCTCATGTTATTGTTATCGAAACCCGACGAGGCAAAGGACGCGTCTGAGGTCATTACCCAGCACTCCCTCCGGGAAGGCCGCAGGCATTTGCATATCCTGCTTGTTGAAGATAATTACGTCAATCGGCAAGTAGCCATTCGGTTACTCGAAAAACAAGGCCACATCGTTTCGGTTGCAGAAAACGGCAAAGAAGCCCTTAGGGCCTTAACCAAGGAGTCCTTTCAGCTGATCCTTATGGATGTGCAGATGCCGGAGATGGATGGACTTGAGGCCACCGCCGAGATCCGGAAAATGGAAAAGGGTTCGGGTAAACACATTCCGATTATTGCGATGACAGCTCATACCATGCCTGGAGACCGGGAACGCTGCCTTGAGGCAGGCATGGATGCTTATATTAGTAAACCTGTCCGCCCTCAGGATCTGTTTTCTACCATCAATGAATTTACAAGGTTATCGCCCTTGCCGGAATCTGTCAAGGTGACGCCTCAAAATATTCCACCGGCAGATGGAGAACCATGAATTGCTTGACGAAGCGGCGGGTTTAATACATATGGGCGGCGATCAAAAATTATACCGGCAAATCCTTCAGATATTTTTCGAAGACGCACCTGGGCAGATCAAAAAGATCCAGACAGGGATAGAGTCTCATGACGTGAACCAGATTGAACGCGAATCTCACGGTCTCAAAGGAGCGGCGGCCAATGTCGGTGCCGAATCTATCAGAAAGGCTGCCCTGGAGGTCGAATTGGCAGCGAAAGCCGGCGATTTTGAAAAGATCAGAACCCGTTTTGAGCAACTTGAAAACGAATGGACTCGGTTTAAAGCCTTTCTTAAAAATTTGCCTCAAAAAATTCAAGGGTGAAAAAATGGATAAGAAAAAAATACTGCTCGTTGACGATGACCGCACCTTTATCGCCTTGATTACCGCTAAGCTTAGCGAGGCGGGTTATGAAGTGATCGTGGCCCGAGACGGTGCGGAAGGATTAGAGAGGGCACAAAACGACAAACCGGATCTGGTCATTCTGGACGTTCTGATGCCCGCGATGACCGGCTATGATTTTGCCAAAAGGATCATGGACCTTGAAGAGATCAAAAATATCCCCCTTATCGTAATATCTGCACGGCGCAGTATGAAAGACTATTTCCCGGAATGGGCCATTTATAGTTTTATTCCGAAGCCCTTTCGGCCCGAAGAACTACTCTCCAAGGTACGGGAGGCGTTGAAGGAGTCCGAAAAAACTCCCGGTGGTATCCCCGGTTCGCCACAGACGAAAGATTCTTGTTCGGGCAGGTCTGCCCTGGTGATCGGGCCCGAAGATTTTGCGAATCAAAAGATCCGGTTGGTTTTAGAATCCCATGGATTCGCGGTGATGACCACCACGGACGAAAAAGGATCCATCCGGCATGCGGTAGAAATGAGACCGGATTTGATCTTCTGTAAATTTCACGAAGATCCTGCCAAATTTGACGCCGAATGGATTTCCAAACAGCTGAAGGAAAAATTGAAATCTCGATCATTTCGTTTTGTGGTTTTTTGCGATCTTGCCGTGAGCATTGAAGCCCGGAAAATTTTCGGAGGTTGCCAAATTCTTACCTACGATAGAAGTTAGAGCTTAAGTCGGGAAGGTGGGTCTTATGTATGCAATCATAAG
>JAMWDC010000266.1 GCA_023819025.1 Candidatus Omnitrophota bacterium
TCCCGGAATTTTTCAACTTCTTGAACGGTTGGAGATTGCCACCCGGCATCGTGAATCGGATTATACGGAATCAGATTGACCTTGGCATGAAGCGGCCTGGCGAGCCGGATGACCCCGTTCGCCTCGTCCCGGGAATCGTTGACCCCGCGGATGAGTGTGTATTCGAAGGTAATTTCCCTCTTTAGACGGCGGTGAATCTGACGCAGGACCTGGATAAGCTCCCTAAGGCTATACCTCCGATTGATAGGAACCAGTCGGGTGCGTTTTGAATCATCGCTTGAATGAAGTGAAACAGACAGACGGACCCGACCTTTGCTTTGTCTGACAAACTCCAAGACTTTGGGCGTGATCCCGACGGTCGAGACGGTAATCCTCCGCGCGCCGAGTCCGAATCCCCACGACGCCTGAAGGATTTTTAAAGCCTTCATCACAGCCTCGAAATTATCCAGCGGCTCCCCCATGCCCATAAAAACAACATTTGTTATCCTACCGCCGTCATGGTTCGTCATACTGAAGGCGGATTCGCCCTCTGGCGAACGAGGGGCGCCCCCGCGATAACTCTGAATGGATCGCTCGATCCATACGACTTGTTCCACGATCTCGCCGGCCGTGAGGTTGCGTTCGAAACCGCCCTGACCGCTTGCGCAAAAAATGCAGCCAATCTTGCATCCGATTTGAGTGGAAACACAAACTGTCCGGCGGTCGCGCTGGGAAATCAAAACGCTCTCAAGGAATTTGCCGTCGCATGTCTGGAACAGAAATTTCACAGACTCCTGGCTGACCGAAGTCAGCCTTTCGGCCAACCGGAGAGAACTCAAAGAATACCGCTCACCCAGGGCTCTCCGGAGATTGCGCGGCAGATTTCCGGCATCCTCCCAGCCTTGAGGATTCCGGCGGTAGAACCATTCGAGAATCTGTTTGGCACGGTAACGCGGAAGTTTTTGCGCCTCAATCAGTTTTTCGGTCTCTTCAAGATCCAGACCGTAAATGGACGGTTTCAAGGGCTCCTTGCGGGACATAGGAATACCGGGACGGAAATTTTAAATCCACTTCTTAAGCTTCATCCAGACAAGCAAAATGACTGTCGTACAAATCATCAAGAGCCAAGAAAAGTGATAACCGTATCGCCACCCGATCTCTGGCATATTTTGGAAATTCATGCCGTAGATACTGGCAATGACGACCGCGGGCATGGTCAGGGTGGCCAAGATGGTCAGACGTTTGATGACTTCATTTAAGCGGTTGGAGGAATAAGAGAAATACGCCTGGAGGATGCCGGTCAGCATTTCCTGAATCCCTTCGACGATCCCGTAAAGGCGGAACAGGTGATCGTAGATATCGCGGAAATAAATCATGTTTTTGGGTTTGATAAAGGGCGTTGGATTACGCGTCAGGAAGTTGATGGTTTCGCGCTGGGGCGAGATGATCCGGCGCAGGTGAAAGATATCGCGTTTGATGCGAAGAATTGTTGCAAGATAATCGGCGGGCGGATTATTGAAGATTTCCTCCTCGAGCTTGTCCGCCTTCTCGTCGTATTGATCAATAACCGGCAAATAATTGTCCACCAGTTGATCCAGAACCGCGTGGACCAATATCTCGGCCCCGGACCCCATGAGGTTCTCCGCCCTTTTGGCGACGGATTCACGCACTCGGTCGATGCTTTTTAAGGGATCCTTGTGAAAGGTCACCACATAATTCTTGCTTAAGAAAACATCGAGCTCCATGGTCATCAGTTCCCCTTCGGGATTCAGACGGACGGCGTGCATGACCAAAAAAAGGTACTCCTCGTAATCATCGACCTTCGGATGAGAAAGGTCGGAGATACAATCTTCCACAGCCAGGGGATGAAAATTGAAAATTTCCACCAAGGCGTCACTTTCGAACTCGGATGGGTCCTCGAAATCCGCCCACAAAAGCCCGTCCTTTTCGCTCAAGGCCGTAAGCATTTGGGCGCGGCTCAGATTTTCCTCCAACGGTTTTCCCTTCCGGTAAAGATAAGTTCTAAGCATGATCGGCTAACGCTCCTCGAATCGATCCACCCTTTTTATCAGGATAGCAGAAAAATCTGAAAAACGAAAAAATATTTTTGGGGGCCTTGGTTCGCCTGTTTCTTCAACGCTTAGCCGCTTTGGTAAGTTAGCGCGGCCAATCCCGGCTTTTCATATTACCCCGGGCTCGCATCGACAACAACTCAGCTCAAAAAGACTGTTTGTTCTCCTCGGACGTTAATAACTTGGAGGACTGCTCAAAGCGGGAAAAAACATTTCCTTCAATAGTCCCCGACCTGTCGTCGATTTGTAGAATTTTTCTTTTTGCCGGGCCTCAATTAATGTCCCAACCGATTCTGTATGAATGCCCTTATAAGGGACGGTACGGCCTCGAAGATTTTACTCTGCCGGCATTACGTGCACAGCTAAGCGCGCATTAACGTCTCCGGCAACTCCCGTGGACGTTCTGGTTTTTGCTTTATTGAGTAAAACATACTCATTATCCATATACGGCGGATCTGCCGTTTTGCTTTTCTAAGAATGCGGAGAGGGAGGGATTCGAACCCTCGAGACCTTGCGGCCTACACGCTTTCCAAGCGTGCGCACTCGACCGGGCTATGCGACCTCTCCGTGTTTGTCGTGTCGATTCTTTGCTTTTGTTTCGTGTGTATTCGTGCCTCTTAGCGTTTATCTTTTCTCAAATTCTTAAAAAACTCCTGCAATAATAACCTTGATTCGTTTTCCATGAGACCGCCCACCACATTGACGCGATGGTTCAGGCGGTCGTCCTCCGTAATATGATAAAGACTGTGGCAAGCCCCTGCCTTCGAGTCTGTAGCCCCGTAAATCAAATGGGTGCATTTGGTCAAAACCAAGGCGCCGGCACACATGGGACATGGTTCAAGCGTAACATAGAGGGTCGCCCCTTCGAGGGATCCGCGATGGTCTTTCTGTCCGGACGAGATTGTCTCGGAGGCCTGCGTCATGGCAATCATCTCGGCGTGTGCTGTTGGATCGCGGAGCGTCTCCATCTGATTATACGCCCGCGCAACAATCCGGTTTTTATACACCACCACTGCACCCACAGGGATTTCACTTCTTTCCAGAGCAATCTTAGCCTGCTTCAGGGCTTCTCTCATGAAATGTTCGTGAATGGATTCCGACATCGGACCTTCGATAATGAAAAATAAAATGCAATCGTCGTTGGGGGTCTTCCTTAGGCCGCCGCGACATATTGCAAAATTTTTTAGTTCAGGTACAGTCGCCGTAGACGGTTTTCCTTAATCTGTCACGGCACAGCACCTTCCTATC
>JAMWDC010000267.1 GCA_023819025.1 Candidatus Omnitrophota bacterium
ATATGATCCAGAGAGCTTACGAAGAGAATGACCGTTTCCGCGAACGGGCCCTTCGCGCAATCACCTTCACTGCGGATAAGGTGTCCGATGCGTATTTTAATCTCCTGCGTCGGCATGGAGGGGTGGAATCCAATGTCCGAAGTTTGTTAGGCCTCCTGTCGGAGTCCTTTCAACGTTTTTTGGATTCGGCGTCAAGCACACTTGAGGTAATGATTTCGAATCAGCAACGGATGTCGCTTGAAGCAATCGGGGGCGTCAAACAAGCGGCACTCCTCAATGTCTTTGCCATGGCACACGCAGGGGTTCCGGCTTACATCGACCAAAGGGATATGATCGAAGCCAATCCCTTTGTGGCTTTTCCCGGAGGATCTGTGCATACGGATTCCCTCAGTCCCCAGACATTCCGGCGGCCGGATGAACAGGATTTTCGATCGATTACCGTTGAAACAAACTCGGAGAAGGCGGGCCTAAGGGCCACGAGGGCACAGCTTAAAAAACTGATCCGACAATCTCCCTATTTTCGGCTTCTGGATCTGGTCAATCGAGCGATTCATGTTCCCGGTCAGGATTATATGACGATGTATCCTCAGTCCGGTCACGTCACTCAAGAACCCGAGGTGAGTGTTCTTGCCCTACGGGAGTTTGAAAAGCCGAACTGGATTTTATATGTTGCCGATTGGCATCTGGATGATGACAACGCAAACGGCCACTTGGAAAATGAGCGCCGTGTTCCGCTGCCGATAGAAAGCAGGCACGACTTAGCCGCTTACGAATGGGTGACGAAACCCGGCGGCGCCTTTGAAAAACGCAAATTGGAAATTTTAGGCGCCGGGTCGAATCGCTACGTCAAACTTCATTTTGGTCCCGGAACGGCTCATGCCCAGAAAATCATCAGCCTCGAACCACCGTCCCGCTCTGAGGTGCGGCAGCTGGAAGAAACAGATGAGCTCCTCCGTTACCGTGCAGCGAAGAGCGATATCGCGCGTGGCTATGCCTTTCAGTTTCCGAATTGGCAGAATGCGGCTCAAGTCTTCTGGGCCAGTCCCGAAACCGAGTGGCAGCGGGAAGCCATACCCATGGAGCGTTTGGAAAGTGGTTTGTGGGCCGTGGTGATTCCGGAAAATAAAATCGGGCTTGGCGAACATACCTTTAAATTTATTGTGAGATTCACAGACGGTCATGAAGAATGGCAAACCGGGGAATATGCTACGCGTGAAGCGGCCGGAATTACCAACGCCTTTGTTAAAATCACGGAAGACAGTACGCTTTTCAAGCCCGAATTTGCCAAAAGAATCCTCCAGTCCCGAATCGAATTGCCGCCATCACCGATCGCGCGCTTGGTCAGCGATATTCCCATTTCTGCCCTGAGAGCGCAGGATCAGGCCAAAGAACCAGGGATCGGCAAGTTCACCGACCTGGAGGATGGGGTGTTGGAAGAAGAGGGCGCGGCCATTTTCCATCTCTTGCCGCATCATGCCATTGATCTGTGGGGGCAGAGCCCTTACGGAACGCTGGATTATTTTTCCGTCAATGAACTTAATATCCATTGGGCTCGAGTCGAGGAAATCAAGTCTCATCCCGAGAGTTCCGCGTTATTGAACTCGTTGATTGCGCATCCGACGAAACGCTCACGCATCGATTATGATGATGTCCGCACTCGGGAAGAACCCGTAAAATGGGCGGCCTATCGTGAACTTTTACGAATCAAGGGCGAGAGATATAAACAGTACCAACAATTTATCCACCAATGGGATTCTGTTTGGCTGAATGATTATGCCGAATTTATATCACTGCTTGAAATTATCGGAAAACCTTTGCCGGCTTGGAAGAAAGGTGATGAAGCGAAGGCGCGCAGCAATCCCGAATTCCAAGAGCGCGTTGCCATGCATAAGTACACCCAGTGGATTGGGACAGAACAACAGCTTAGGCCCGCATTTCAAAATATCGAAGGCCGCGGCGGGATGATCATGATTGATCATCCCATGTTTGCCGCTGTCAATAGTGTCTATGCCTGGAAACATCCGGAATATTTCAAACCGGGATATCCCGGCATTATCCGCAAAAACAAAAATCCGGACGGTACGGATGCCGACTCTTATGACGTCAATGAACAGTGGAAAGATCTGCTTTTGTGGAACTGGACCAGGTTGCGCGAACTTGATTATGAACCGATTCTTGCGCCGATCCGTTACTGGCTGAAATTCGGAAATCCCAAATTGGGAACAAGGCTCATACGCTTGGATGCCCTTCATCTTGCATGGAACAACGGTCGTGGCCAGTTGGCCAGCGGTGATGAAGACGGGGATCATTACGTGGCCCGGGTCACGAGGGAGATCCGCAAATACGGTGGCGTAGCCGCCTCCGAGGCTTATGAAGGAAGGCAACCCGAGATTGAAAGCTACGGTGTGATAGCTATTCCCAGCACTCAGTGGAGAAGGATCAGCGATCATGACAATTCTCATCCGAGCACGCCTAGGTTTTCCCTTTCCGCGGATGCCTTGAGGGATCGATGGAATGAAGGATTTTTAAACAGCCAATTCCGGGAAGGCAACCTTGTTTTTACAGGCGAGCCGATGCTTGTGGCCGTGTCAGGCGGGCATTTCGAAGGGCCGGTTTATCCTTACGGTGCAATTAAGCGCTTGGAAAGAGGGGACAACGGCGACTGGATATCTTACTGGGACTGGCGTTATCCTCTTCCGAGCGATGAAGATTACCTTGATCGCGTGCGTTTTGATCTCAGGCCTTATGTGCGTGCCCGGATTCGGGCCGCCAAGGCTGCGAGAGAAGGCAAAGTGTGGGAAGCAATGGATTCACTCACTGCGCTTTTGGTGGATGAGGCAAATCGTTTTCGCAGACAGCGGACGAGCTTTCGCGCATTCAAGGGACTCTATCTTTCTTTGGGGGATTGGGAAGAGGCCAAGGAATCCCTCCGGAATTTTCAGCGGGGTATGGAGAAAATATTTGTTCTTATAGATGAGCGAAGAGCGCTTCGTGAAAGGCATAAGGAACTGGTGCAAGTGCAAGGTGAAGGACGTAATGAAACAGCCACCGCAGAGATCAATGAAAAACTCAAAAGCAAGGAAGGAGAACTCGGCGCGGCGGGAATGCAGCTTTATAGCGGCGCTGAGCAGATGTGGTTTATCCGGGTTTTAGAAAAATATGTGAACTATACTCAAGACTGGGATTTTGCACGCCAGATGTTGCCGGTCATACGCCGCATTCTTGGTAATGCGATGAAAGCCAAAGAGGAAGCTCTTGCAGTCCAGGATTTTGGGGGGCGGCCGTATCAAATTTT
>JAMWDC010000268.1 GCA_023819025.1 Candidatus Omnitrophota bacterium
AAACCGCAATCTTTGACCGCCTCCGGACACGATTTTGTAATCAAACTGTATCTTGGTTCCCAAAGGTAAGGAAGGCTGACTCCACCAAAATCCGCTCAAGTAATGATCGGGCATGGTAACGTTGTACTTAAAATCAAACGTCCCCTTATGAAATCTTACATGGGATACGCCGGGATGACGAGGACCAGTTTTAAGCTCACCAAACCAATGCATCGGTTTGACAAGAACCTCCACGGTTTGCAGTTCTTTTTTGATCCGGAAAAAACCCCGTTCATTGATCTGAATATAGCTGTAGTCATCCGTATCATCCAAAACCACACGGAAATGATGCTGTTGAGGAGGCAGGCTTAAACGTTCGGGCACTTTGGACCAAGCGCTTGCCGGATTCTGCTCCCAATACCGGATAAGAAAATTGACCAGATGATGAATGGACGAATTTTCCTGAATTTGTTGGCGTGTCGGGATCTCGTCAAGCACCGGAACAATGACACCATCGGGTCTCCGTCTTGTCACGGGCTGATTCGTATCACGAGGCACATAGTAGAGATCCCGAAGTCCCTTTTCATCCGCGACGCTCAGGTAAAATCCCAATGCCTGTTCTTTTGTTTCTTTGGTCCATTCACCCCGAGGATCTGCAAAGATCTCTACAGCGACTTCCTGATGAGACCGGATTTGGTCCTCTTGAGGCCAAGGGACGCGGGATGCGCGATGGAGCCGCGGTTCAAGTACGCTCAGCTGTCTGGCATTAATGAAATGAGGGATCCACAGGGTTTTTGTCTTTCGTCCGACCGCACGGAAACCCAGTCTCGCCGGTGCGTAGAGAGGGACAACACTATGTACCGTACTTGCCACGTGGGGCCGGTCAAGAATCTCAAGTGCTGTCTGGCGCGAGATACCGAAATCATTAGGCAGAGCAAATAAGACCCCGCTGGTTTGATTTCTTATCCCAAGCAAAACGGACTGTTCCCTCGCGCTTAAATCTTGACGTTCCACCCAGATAATTTCAGTATCTGTCGAATTCTCCAGACGTTCGGGAAAGATTACCCTGCGATACCAGCGCGAAATGGTATTCCTCAAGATGTGAATCGCCTCCCGGTTTTGCGGTAAAGGTTCGCGCCTAAACCAACTCCTTTTTTCTTCCAGCCTTCCGATATGAATCAAATAATTTTGCTTAGACCCTTGCTTGGGCTTCTGTATTTTAAGCGTTTTCAAAACCAGGACCACTCCAGGATCCAAAGCTGGATCGTATTCCCAAGGTGTCTCAGGAAAAATCGGCCTGCCTTCTTCATCAAGATCCATCGTCCGCTTGGGCCACACCTTATTTGCGAAATTCTGGGGCCTTTCATAAACTCTCAAAGGGTAGATATCCAAAAGACGGACAGGACTCTCCCGGACTTCTGACCGCCCATGAAAAGGCAACGGCTGGAAGTTTCCTCGATCGAAAATCACAAAAATATCTTGAGCAATGCCATAAACAAATTCAAACCCATGAGACTTGAATCCTGGATGGGGTTTCAGTCTTATTTGATCACCTTGGGAAGGACGATTCGGATATTTGGACCACGCCGGATGACTATGGACAGGCACCAGCATGACATCTTCGGGATCTTTGATTTCCAGTTCCGGCCGGTACGGTCCGATCGGCTGCCCGGTACTATCACGGAAGATGATGGGTTCGACCGTGGTCATAAAAATAGCACTCCCCATTCTCATATGTGCCTGCTGAGTCACCGTATCTTCAGGCCCCTGGCCGGCCATCATGGGGTCGAAAACATAGGAGGCGCGAGGGATGAAATCGATGATGTGAAAAATTCCTGCCTCTTCTCGGATCACAAAATCACCCATGCGTTCATACTGCGCTTCAAAAGGTTCCTCAAACGCCGGCTGCGCATATTCCCGTTCGAACTCCTGATCGTCTCCCCGCATCCAAGTGCGGGCTTTGAGAAGCGCATCAACATCAATTTTAAACTCCCAGCCGTCGAAGACCGTTTCAAGGATCTCATCCGTTGTTCTCGTCCAACGGTCGTGATGGAAGTGATAAGCCTTCTGCATACTGGCGGCAACGCGAACCCATTGGGTCCCGCGCTCAACGGATTTGGTAAACATCCCACGGTAGACCGCAGCCATTTCATCATCCGTCGGTTGCATGCGTGCTTCCGAACGCGGCAGAACCGCCTTCCCGGTGGCAGGCGTAGCGGCTCTCTGTGCCGCTTCTACCCGCTCCAGCAGGCCATCTCCCAGGTCATCGATTCGACCCTTCGGGCCTCTTCAGTGGTCGAAAACCTCAACAGCCGACTGCGCAACTATTTCTTCCTGAGAAAACACCTTGGGAAGGACTATCTGGACCTTTTGCGCTTCTTCCTCAACCATCGCCGCTTCCTGCGCAGTGAGTATCCAGAACGAGAAGGTCGCAGTCCGGCTGAAATCTTGACAGGGAGAACTCATCCGCACTGGCTCGGTTTGCTGGGATTCCAACTCTTCAAAAAGGCCGCCTGAGTTCTCCTGCTTCCGACCTCCACGTGCAATCGGTAAAAAACCCGACGACGGGAGGCATCTATCTTGTGTTACCCTTTTTGAACCGTTTTTGAACCACGCCCAAAGTAGCGTTGCCGTGAGGCATACACGAATTACTCCTCCTTGACAATGGCTGCCACCCAGCCACCTTTGAAGGGCGCGGCGATCTCGACAACGCTTCCGCCTTCGATTGGCTCTTCTTTGCCCCACCAGTTGCCTTCGGTGACGCTGATCCATTTGCGCGCGAATGTGCCTTTGGCATCCGCCAGATTGAGGCGAACGGATCCGCCATAGGTGAAATAGACCACGTACTGCTCGCCCGGCTTCGCAGCCAGATACGCTTCGTTGGGGTGCCGATCCTCGAGAAAATCCATATGTGGCTAAATATACCAGAGCTTGATGAACCTTTCGAGTAGTCGAGCCGCTTTGATGCTTGCTTTGGCGCGCTCATTCAATCCATTGCCCGCAGGCGGACGGTGAAATCGCGCACTGGCGGAGCCCCCGAGGATATTGCGCCAGAACCGCTCCACGCCGTCCTCGAGCCCACCCGTCCCGAATGAAAAGTATCCACCGCCGTATATCTTGGTGTGGTTACACGGACGCGGCTTGCCCTTGTTCACTTGCTGAATCAGCCACAAGAGCTTCTGCCAGTGGTCATCGTCAAAGTTCCGGCTGTTGACCTGAGAAATATCGGCGAACATGTAGTGATCGGGATCTTTGAAGATGATAGGCGTATGCTCGGCCCTCTCGCCCATGAAGGTGTCATCCCACA
>JAMWDC010000269.1:0-2018 GCA_023819025.1 Candidatus Omnitrophota bacterium
CTCTGCTTGCTTTAATATTTTCGGATCAAGATCCTCGGATTGAAACTCGACTTGGAAGACCGTTTCAAACCCGCGCCGGACCGCTGCCGCAAGAGACTGGTAGTTTGTCGTATGTGGGAGATGCAGGGATTCCTGATGAAGGAATCCGAAACGTGAACGCTTCTGGGCACCACCCGCTACTTTTTTCCGACCCACGACAAGATCCGTGGATACCGGGAACCGAAAACAAACATGACTTCGGGCCGCATGTGCTTGGGAACCCCAAAACCGAGGTCTGCGCCCCAACCCTTCAAGACCCGATTTGACGGCCTCATGAATCTTGACGTAGCTTGCCTTCACCGATTGAAAGGCATCGTCTTGATCGTAGCCTGTGACCAGCGAAAAAATAAGATCTTTGCCATGAAGAACCTGCCCGCCTCCCGTAATCCGGCGGCATATCTTCACTCCCGAAAGCAAAACGTACGGCGAGCCCGGAGATCCAGTCCGTCCTACAACGGACGATTGAGAAAAATCTTTTCTGACTGAAGCCGCAGGATCGGTTGGAGATGAGTTGTATGCCTTCCAAATCGGGTCCGAAACTCCTGTGCTGATCCACGGCTCGGAGGAGACATAAAAACGCAACGCAGCAGGCAGAGTGTTACGGTTGATCTGACGGAACAGAATTTCATCGAACGCCATTTGGAATGGTATCGGGGCACTGATAAAAGGATAAAGGCACCACCGTTTCATAGCATCAAAAGTACGAACTGTACATGGCCGCCCATAGCCCTCCGCTTGAGCATCAGGGCGCCACGATCCCTTCGGACGATAAAATCCTCTCGCGTTCTTGATCGCCGAACGAAAGGATCGGCTTGCGCGCGGCCAGAACTTCATTCGGGCGTGAGACCGGTAGCGTATGGGGTGCCGTTTTAACTTTTTCCGGATCCGTCTGGATTTCCTGTAAAATCTGTTTCATCGCTTGAATAAATTGGTCCAATGTCTCCCGACTTTCCGTTTCGGTGGGCTCGATCATGAGGGCCTCCTCAACCACCAAAGGGAAATGGACCGTCGGCGCATGGAATCCAAAATCCAGTAATCGTTTTCCAACATCTCCCGCATGAACGCCCCGGGATCGGCCTGACTTTATGGAAAGGACAAATTCGTGCATGCACGGTTCATCCACGGCCACCGAAAAAACATTCTTGAGTTTTTCCTTCAGGTAATTGGCATTCAAAACCGCATCCTCACTTACCTGACGCAGACCTGAAAGCCCCAGCGAGCGGATGTAGGCATAAGCACGAACCAGTACCCCGATATTTCCGTAAAAGGACTTGACGCGGCCGATCGATTGTGAACTCTGACAAATCCATGTAAACCTGGTGCCTTCTTTATGAACCAGGGGAAGCGGGAGAAAAGGAATTAAATGTTTTTTAACCCCTACCGGCCCGGCCCCCGGGCCGTCCCCACCGTGCGGCGTTGAGAATGTCTTATGCAAATTCAGGTGGACAATATCAAATCCCATATCCCCCGGCCGGGCAACGCCAAGGAGCGCATTGAAATTGGCACCGTCAAAATAAAGCAACGCCCCGTGGGCATGAACCTCGTGGGTGATCTCTAAGATATCCTCTTCAAACAATCCGAGGGTATTGGGATTCGTCAGCATCAGACAGGCCGTATTTCCGTCGAGTTCCCGTCTTAAGGCCTCCAAATCGACCCGGCCGCGCAGATTCGATTTGATTTCCACCACATGAAATCCCAAAAGCGCCGCACTCGCCGGATTGGTCCCATGGCTTGAATCCGGAACAATGACTTTGCAACGCTTCTTATCTCCACGAGCCGTGTGATATGCCCTCACCAGCATCATGCCCGTCAGTTCGCCGTGCGCCCCTGCCGCGGGCTGAAGCGTAAACCGGTCCATCCCCGTCAGTTCCTTGAGGTCTTGCTCCAACTCGTAAAGGATCTCGAGGATCCCTTGAACAGTATCTTCGGACTGCAAAGGATGGATAGCAGAAAAACCTTCTAGGCGGGATACCCACTCA
>JAMWDC010000269.1:2028-3278 GCA_023819025.1 Candidatus Omnitrophota bacterium
TGAGACTCCCCAAGGGATAAAAATGAGAATCCACGGCAAAATTTTTTTTGGAGAGATTAACGAAATGGCGGATGACTTCTGGCTCGCTCAGTTCGGGAAACCGGAGCGGGCGTTTCCGCCTTAAGGATCCAGGCAGGAATCCTTCATCTTTGTCCGCACCCAAGATCTGAGGAGGCAAAGAAATGCCGCACCGTCCCGGCCGGCTCTTTTCAAAACTTAAACGGCTGTCGTTAGAGATGAGCATCGTGTACGGTTTTCCTCCGGTTCAGCATTTTGACAAGGCTTCCACAAAACGGTCCAGATCTTGCCGGGTCTTAGTTTCTGTGGCGCAGACCAGAAAATGATCTTTCATTTCCGCATAAAATGGCTCGAGATCGATCCCGGGAAATATTTTTTGAGCACTCAAAACTTTTACGATTTGTCCGAATGGCTTTTTGGATTTTACGACGAATTCATTAAAAATTGTGCATTTGAGACTCGTTTCAAAACCATTCAGCTCGGAAATCTTTTTCCGAAGATAGCTCGACCGATCCACATTCAGCAGCCCCACCTCGCGGATGCCTTCCTTCCCGAGAAGCGTCATGTAAACACAGGCCGCCAGCGCACAGAGGGCCTGATTCGTGCAAATATTTGAAGAAGCCCGTTCGCGGCGAATATGCTGTTCCCGCGCCTGGAGGGTCAGGCAAAAGGCCCTTCGACCTTGGACATCCTGTGTCATCCCCACCAAGCGACCAGGAAGGCGCCGCATCAGGGTGCGCGTTACAGAAAAATAACCTAAGTAAGGACCTCCCAATGACATCGGAATGCCCAACGGCTGACCTTCTCCCACGGATATATCCGCATTCCATTCACCCGGAGATGTAAAGATCCCTAGGGAAAGCGGATGGCTCACCAAAATCAATAACGTCCCTTGAGCGTGCAGTTGATCACCGATGCCTTTGAGGTCCTCCACCACGCCGAAAAAATTCGGCGTCTGATAAACCACACAGGCGATATCCGTCGTTAGTTTCTTTTCAAGGTCGCGGCGGTCCAAAGTGAAGTCCGTCTGAAAACCCAGTTCCTCAATCCCGAAGGAACTTGCACGAAGATATGTTTTCAAAACTTCGCGGTATTGAGGATTCACCGAACGGGAGACTAACACTTTTGTGCGTTCCGTGTGGTGAAGCGCCAGAAGTACGGCCTCGGCCAGGCTGGTCGCACCGTCATAATGGGAGGCATTGGATACGTCCAGACCAGTCAGTTCTGTAATC
>JAMWDC010000270.1 GCA_023819025.1 Candidatus Omnitrophota bacterium
GGCTGACCTTACCTCCATCCGTGAAGCTTGTTTGTGCGGATTTCCACAAACTCCCCTTTTGCGATGGAGTATTCGATCTTGTCGTCTCCGCATTTGTGCTTCGAAGTGTCGAAGATCTCCACGCGTTCCTTGGGGAAATACACCGGGTCCTTACCCGAAACGGCAAAGCCGCCTTGCTTTGTCTGACCCGTCCGAAGAATCTTTTAATAAAGTGTGTTTATCTTCGGTATCTTTGGTTCTACGTGCCGGTTATGGGCCGGTTGATTTCCGGCCATGCCGAGGCGTACCGGTTTCTTTCGGAATCCATAGGGACCTTTCAGGATTCTAAGAGAACTGCCGATATGATGAAACACGCTGGATTTTCCCGCGTGGAGCGGCATGAATTTTCTCTTGGCATTGCGACCTTGATTATGGGACAAAAATAAATTCCTTGTCATTTTTTAGATTAGCATAGGAGAAGGTATGAAATGGATTACGAGACAAGGTTAAAGGAAGCCGGTTTGATCTTGCCTCCGCCGCCTCAACCGGTCGGTTTTTATCATCCCATCATCATAGAAGGGAACCGCGGTTATCTGAGCGGGCAGATTTCCAGGACGGGCGAGGGTAAGATCCTGTCAGGAAAGATAGGAACTGATTTGACAGTTGAGGAAGGCAAACAGGCTGCACGGATCGCTGCCCTCAATGTTCTTAGCGTGATTCAACATTTTGTAGGATTTGAGAAATTGGGGCGTATCTTGCGGGTGGTGGGATATGTTCAGGTTGCAGAAAATTTTTATGACATCCCCGAGGTGGTGAACGGGGCCAGCCATTTATTTCTGCAGATTTTGGAGGACAAGGGAATCCATGCCCGGTCTGCCGTGGGTGCAGCGAGTCTTCCTCTCAATGCGGCTGTTGAACTTGAAGTGACAGTTCAGCTAAGGGGTTAAATTCCAATGCGCACGATGATCAAGCTGATAGCTATTCTCTTAGTCATCCTTCTGTTAAGTGCGGCTCTTGCCCCTGCGTTCTATCAGCTCTTTGATCGTCAGTTTAAATTCGAAAAAGTATTCAAGCGGCTTATCATGATTTTTACGCTTGTGGCAACGGTACTTTTCGTGCGCGTTAACCCGAAAGAACTGTTGTCTTACGGACTGACTTGGAAAAAGGATAGTCTCAAATTGATTCTGACGGCTTTCGCAGGTGGCGTCTTGACCCTTATGCTTCTTACGGTGGTGAGGGTGCGGATGGGAGCGGCTGTGTGGTCGATCGATGAGCCCTGGTCTTGGGGATGGACGTTGAGGAGTGTCGGATTTTTAGGAGCCGCGTTTTTAATTGGGGTGATCGAGGAGTTCTTTTTCCGCGGATTTATCTATGTATCTCTGAAGGACCGACTTTTATGGGGCTGGATTCCGAGTCTTGTGGCTACCAACCTTTTTTATTCGTTTGTTCATTTTACAAATTATTATAAGCCCTTTATAGGTCGCGATCCGACTTTTTTTGACAGTTTTCGGTTGGTGGCAGTCCCCTTTGTCACCTTTTGGAATTGGCACCCGATTTTTCCGGAAGCCCTCGGACTTTTTCTCTTCGGGATTCTTCTGACAACCCTTGTTATTCGGTCAAAGTCCCTTTACCCAGCCATCGGTTTTCATGCAGGTTGTGTTTTTTTTATAAAGTCAGACGGTTTCTTTGTGCACCCGGTGAATATGCAGTCTCTAGTTTTTGGGACCGAGAAGCTGGTGGATGGAATTCTTGCCTGGATTTTCCTAATCGTGTTAATATGGCTGGTACGAAGGACAAAAACGATGCAGTCTTCGATCCGTCTCATGGGTGTATCCGGTCTTCTGGTTATGGTTTTCCTGCCTTGGGTGTGGGCAGGTCCTATGAAAGAAGACAAAGGCCTTCCGAGTCAATTTACCGTCGTTTACCGTTTCCACGAACACTTGGCCGAGGCCGAAACATGGATTATCGATGCTGTGAAAGGGGATCGGATCGGAAGTTGGGAAAAAGATCGGTTTGTTTTCCCAGGCATGGAAAAGATTACAGAGATTGCGTTGAAGTCCCAAACTTTTAACGGTCAACCGGAAGAAGGGATTTACTTTCATCCACTCAAGGATGCGGTTCGGTGCCTTCGGTTTTATCAGGTACCAGCGGGTTCGTCGCTCGTGATCGGTTATGGGATTGACGACGCTGGTGTTTTGAAGGATCAAAGATCTTATATCTTTTTTCGGGTCTGGGTCGGCCGTCATGAGATTAAGCGGATCGTCATCCCCAATGAAAGGGGCTGGAAGACCGAAAAACTGGACTTAGGAATTGTGTCATTCCTAAAAGGAAAAATTCCTGTGACCTTTGAGGTATCCTCGGACACAACCGAGGGGCGGTTTCTGAGCTTCCGAGCCGAGATTTTAGGGTCTCCTACTTGATTTTTTAAGAAGCATAAGCCACGATAAAAAGTGGATGTGATGGGCGGTCGGGGTTGAAGCGTCCGGTGAATGAATCCTTAAGTTGTGATGGGACTATATCTACGGAACTAAAGGAGGCAGCTGTCTTTGAATCCGTCCATGACCCGCGCTAATTTTCCTCCCTCAAAGATCTCCTTATGGGCGTTACTTCTTTTCTGTCTTATCTCCGTACCGGCTTTGGCTGTCACCGACGATCAAGAGGCCAGCAAAGGTTCTTCGGAATCCGGCTCCCAGCAAAAAAGCGAAGAGAAGGGAATTCCATTTCAGGCTGCAGAAATGATCATACCGTTTCCTCCTGAATTTATGGACGATGTCGCGGAATTTTCCATGGAAATCCCCAACGTTTGCGGTAATGGGCTTCTCGAACCCGGCGAGGCATGTGACGACGGAAATTTTGTGGCAGGGGACGGTTGCTCACCCATTTGCCAGGTGGAAGCGGTGTGCGGAGACGGAGTCATGGATCCATCCGAAGAGTGCGATGACGGTAATGGGAACGATGACGACGGTTGCTCTGCCTCTTGCGAGTCGGAGGCCGTTGCTACGTGCGGTAATGGTATTGCCGATGAAGGAGAAACCTGCGATGACGGTAATCGCGAGAATGGAGATGGTTGTTCTGCCTCTTGCAAGGTGGAACCTGCCGCAACATGCGGTAATGGCATTGCCGATGAAGGAGAAGCCTGCGATGACGGAAATCGCAAAAATGGGGATGGTTGTTCTGCCTCTTGTAAAGTGGAGTCTGCCGTTGCAATGTGCGGTAACGATATCGTTGAAGAGGGGGAGGCCTGCGATGATGGAAATCGTAAAAATG
>JAMWDC010000271.1 GCA_023819025.1 Candidatus Omnitrophota bacterium
GGAAGGCTGCAGTTTATCCGTTGGATTTAAGGCCCAAGATATCAATTGATGCCTTTCTGACCGCGTTCCGGAATTCTCTGGTGGTGGAACATCTCTCCGGACAATTGGCCGTGTTTCGGAAAGTCAAAGACCCCTGTCGATCCTACGAAATCAGACATGGAGGGACGATGACGCTACCTATCGGAAGTTACTGCTATTCGTGGGGCTGCGGCGAGCTTTTTCACATCAAAGACAAAACACGGTTCAAATTAACGGAACCAGAAGAAGCCATGATTCAAAAATTATTCAGGTCAAGAAAACTTCGCCAAGTCGAATTTACATTGGATCGGGAAACACGGGAGAGCGATGCTTTTTCCAGATTGAGGAAAAGGCTGGGATTGGATTTTGTGAAAGCTGAAGCTTCTTAGATGCTTCCAAGGGAACATAAACTTACAGTCCACTCTGCCTGTTCGTAAATTTTGGCAAAAAGGCAATCAAGGATGGAGGCATGTTCGGAAAAGTTTTACTTGTCTTGTTTGTTTTGCTAAGCTTTCTGGCGGCCTTATTATTGAGTTATTCTCTTTTTATTGAACCGTATTGGCTTCGATTGAAAGATTGGGAAGTGATACTTTCGCCGAAAGATGTCGCCTTGGACGGTTTGACAATATTATTTCTTTCGGATTTGCATCTCAAGGGGCCGCTGGGTCGGAATGAGGCAAGAGTCCTCGAATGGGCGCGCGAGTATCATCCGGGGATCGTTGTCCTCGGCGGAGATTTGCTCGACCAAGCCGAAGCTGCTGACGATGTCCTTGAGTTTGTCCGGCACCTGCCTCCTGACTCGAAAATTTATGCAGTGTCTGGGAATTGGGAGCATTATTTCATCAAGGATATCGGGGATTGGAAGAGGAAGTTAGCTAAACATCGCGTCAAACTTTTGACCAATCAATGGGTCCGCCTTTGGGTGAATGGCTCATCCGTTGTTTTGTCGGGAATTAATGACGCGACGAGCGGCTATGCGGATTTAAACCGGGCTTTTGCGGATTCTCCTGAAGGGTACCGCATCCTTCTGAGTCATGCCCCGGTAATTTTTGATGATCCGCAAATGCCCGAGGTCAATCTGGTTCTGGCTGGGCATTGTCACGGTGGGCAGGTTTGTGTTCCCGGATGGGGTCCGCTATGGCTGCCCCGGGGATGCGGAAGATATGTTTACGGGTTGTTTCAAAAGTCCGGGCGATTGATGTATGTGACTTCGGGTGTCGGGACAGCGATCCGTCCTGTCAGGCTTTTCGCGCGCCCGGAAGTTGTTTTCATTCGTTTCATCAGGGCCAGTTGATATCTCTTCGAGGCGTAAAAAATTTTTTCCAAAGACTGTTACATTGAAACTAAAAGGGTCAAGTTCCGAAATTTCAATGAATGACCAGCAGGCCAAGGAAATTGAAGACTGGTATCACGTCTATGTCGGACGTTTTCAAGTCAACGGCACATTGCCTCCGATGCAATTGCTTAAGTACGACCATAGCATGCGTGTTGCCCGTGAGGCGATGGATTTAGCCCGTGAGTTGGGATGGCAGGCACAAAATCTCCACCTGCTCTGGATTACGAGTATTCTACATGACATCGGTCGGTTTTCCCAGTTTGCTGAATATGGGACCTTTTCAGATCGGGAGAGCATCAACCATGCAGCCCGTGGGGCCAAAGTGCTCCTTGCAGAAAATACGCTGAAAAACTTGTACGAGGAAGACCGCCAGACCATTCTGGACGGTGTTCGGTACCACAACTGTAAAATGATTCCATCAGGACTTTCGTGTCCATCGATGAACATTTTAAAACTGGTGCGTGATGCGGATAAGTTGGACATCTTTTGGGTGCTACTGGATGCCCTCCAGACGGAAAAGGTTCATGAACATCCAGAGTATCTGTTAGGGCTTCGAGCTGATGGAAAGGCCAATCCCAAACATGTCCGCAATGTGTGTCAAGGGAAAATGATTTCGACGGCAGAAATCGAATGTTTGGCGGATTTGCTTCTCTTGCAGATCGGCTGGATTTTCGATATTAATCATGAAGCGACGATGCGCCATATCCGCGATCGCCGTTTTTTAGAACAAATTTCTGCTTTTCGAGCTGAAGATGAGGGGATTCGGTGTGCTGTGAAAGCGGCCGTGGAATACCGGGACAAAAAACTTGCAGCTCATCCGGATTCAATGGAAGGAACCTGTAAAGCGACGCGGAAAAGCAAGCGTCTTGGAAAGGAGGATGCCGTTTGATTCAGAACGAAAATATGATCCGCCAAACATTGCGAGATATCGCCGAGAAAATGTGCCTTGCTGCAAGGACCGCGCCGAAAGGCCGCGGCGAAGACAATTTAGTCATTGCATTGCTTGAAAGCGATGACCTGCCGCCCATTGCTGAAAAAATGAAAATCATGGGTGAGCAATACGGTGCGGAGGCTTTTGTGCGGGACGCTAAGAGTATCTTGTCCAGTCCGGTGGTCGTCCTCCTGGGCACTAAGATAAAATCTCTCGGATTAAAAAAATGTTCAATGTGCGGTTTTCCGAGTTGCGAGGAAAAGAATAAACATCCCGATACCCCCTGTGTGTTTAATACGGGGGATTTAGGAATTGCCATCGGTTCTGCGGTGAGCGTGGCTATGGATCACCGGGTTGACAATCGCGTGATGTATACCATCGGCCAGGCGGTTTTAGATATGGGCCTCTTGGGATCCGATGTCAAAATCGTCTATGGCATTCCTTTAAGCGCGACGGCTAAAAATCCGTTTTTCGACCGGAAACCTTAGCCGTCTTTTGGCGATACCGTTTTTGGGACTCGATTTTTAAACACGGCGATTGGTGATATTGTTGCGCCCGGTCTTGAAAGGAGGTCTATGTGGGTATTCCTTACCGTAAGGAAAAAAGGAAAAAGGAAATATTAAGACTTAGGAAGCGAGCCGAGAAAAGAAGAAGAATACGCATGCGGCACCAGCAAGGTCAAATTCAATAAGGACAGCTTCGGCGTCGGGTCCGAAATTGTGCGAATGGCTGCATGGTTCAATCCCATACCCCAAAGAATTTCTTGTCGAAGTCATTTGCCTCGAGGGTAGTGAATCCAGGGCTAACGGACTTTAACTAGGAGCTTAAGCCGCGCGGCTTGCCACGGGGTAGGCGCGTTCACTATTTCTAAGTAATCGCTCAAAAGTCTTTGTGTATTTAAAACCACCCCGTCATGCTGAGCGGAGCGAAGAATCTCCGATAGGCGGAGATCCT
>JAMWDC010000272.1 GCA_023819025.1 Candidatus Omnitrophota bacterium
GACGGAGACCAGATGGCGGTGCACATCCCGTTGTCCATCGAGGCTCAGATAGAGGCGCGGGTGTTGATGATGTCCACCAACAACATCCTGTCTCCGGCCAACGGCGAGCCCAACATCATTCCTTCCCAGGATATCGTGCTGGGTATTTATTACTTAACAAAGATCCGGAGCGGCCTCAAAGGCGAAGGAATTGTTTTTTCGGATACCTCTGAAGCCATCCTTGCTTTTCAGGAAAAAGAGATTCATAAACATGCAAAATGTAAGCTTCGTCTCGAGACCGGTGAGATTATCGAGACAACGGTCGGACGCATCCTCTTTAATCAGGCCTTGCCGAAAGGGTATCCCTTTGTCAATGATGTTGTCGACAAAAATAAATTATCGAAAATCATTGCGAATTGTTACGGTAAATTCGGGCACTACGAAGTCATCATGTTGTTAGACCGGCTCAAAGCCCTCGGGTTTGAAGAAGCAACCTTAGCCGGACTTTCCATCGGCATCGATGACATTCAAATCCCCAAAGACAAGACCCGTTTGTTGGATGAAGCCCGCCGCGATGTCCAGGCCATTGAGAATCAGTATAAGAACGGGCTCATTACGGATGGCGAACGTTACAATAAAGTGATCGATATCTGGACCCATATCACGGATCGCGTCTCGGACCGCATGTTCGAGGAATTCGAGCCGTTTAATCCTATCTTTATGATGGCCGATTCAGGCGCTCGGGGTTCCAAGCAGCAGATTCGCCAGCTTGCAGGAATGCGCGGTTTGATGGCCAAACCCTCCGGTGAAATCATCGAAAGCCCTATTGTTGCAAATTTCCGTGAAGGCCTGACGGTGTTGGAATATTTTATTTCCACACACGGTGCCCGCAAGGGGCTGGCAGATACCGCTCTGAAGACGGCAGATTCCGGTTATCTCACGCGTCGGCTTGTCGATGTTGCTCAGGATGTGATTATTACAGAGCAAGATTGCAATACCCTGAACGGTATTTTTATCACCCCGATTTACGAGGGTGAAGAGATGGTGGTGAGTTTAAAAGAACGCATCGTGGGTCGTGTCGCCCTGGACAACGTCGTTGATGTGGTTACGGATCAGTTGATTATCAAGGCCGGTGAAATGATCAACGAAGAGATGGCGGATAAATTAGAAGGACTCGGAATCGAAAAAATCCGAATCCGATCTGTTTTGACCTGCGATGCCAGGCGGGGTGTTTGTGCTAAGTGTTACGGCCAGGATCTTGCGACAGGCCGGTTGGTGGAGGAAGGAACCGCGGTTGGAATCATTGCGGCACAATCCATCGGAGAGCCAGGCACTCAGTTGACGATGCGTACCTTCCACATCGGAGGAACCGCCTCTCGCGTGATTGAGCAATCCTACTACAAAGCCCGCAATGACGGAGAGATCAAATACCATAACTTAAAAACCGTTGTGACGAAATCCGGAGATATTATCGTTTTGAACCGCAACGGGCAATTGAGTATTCACGACGCGACGGGCCGCGAACTTGAGTGCTATACGATTCCCTCCGGAGCTGTGATCAGCTACAAGGACGGTTCCCGCGTTAAAAAGGATGAAATCTTCGTAAAATGGGATCCCTATACGGTACCGATTCTTACCGAAGTTTCCGGCACAGTCCGTTACGAGGATCTTAAACTGGGCGTTACGATGAACGAAGAAATGGATGCCACGACCGGATTGACCGAGCGGGTGATCATCGAACATAAAGAAGATATGCACCCACAGATACTTATCGTAGGCGCGAACGGCGAGATTATCGCATTTTATCCTATTCCCACCGCAGCGCACATTGTGGTCAGGGACGGCCAGGAAGTAACAAGCGGTTCGCTTCTTGCAAAAACTCCTCGCAAGGTTGCAAAGACCCGCGATATTACAGGAGGGCTGCCACGTGTCGCCGAACTCTTTGAAGCCCGCAAACCGAAAAATCCCGCGATCATTTCCGAGATTGATGGGGTGGTAGAAATCGGCGAGGTCGTTAAAGGTCAGCGTAAAATCATTGTCAAAAGTCCTACGGGTATGACCAAGGAATATTTGATCCCGCACGGAAAACACCTTAATGTGTACAAAGACGACAAGGTGATTGCAGGACAGCAGCTTGTCGATGGTCCGGTAGTTCCTCAGGATATCTTGAGGGTTTCCGGCGAACGAAGTTTACAAGAGTATCTTGTGAATGAGGTTCAAGAAGTGTATCGGCTTCAAGGGGTTCGGTTAAATGATAAGCATGTGGAGGTAATTGTCCGGCAGATGCTCCGGAAGGTCCGTATTGAGGATCCGGGTGATACAGATTTTCTTGTGGGCGCTCATGTGGACAAACCCAAGTTTCAGGAAGAGAACGATAAGGTGGCTAAAAAAGGGAAAGAACCGGCCAAGGCGATTCCGATTCTTTTGGGAATTACCAAGGCATCATTAAGTACGGAGAGTTTTATTTCTGCGGCGAGTTTTCAGGAAACGACCCGTGTCCTGACAGAAGCTGCTGCAGCCGGTAAGCGGGATGAACTTGTGGGTTTGAAAGAAAACGTGATTATGGGACATCTCATCCCGGCGGGAACGGGGTACAGCGCTCATCAGAATATTGAGCTGGTGAAGGCAGTGGCGGATATCTTGCCTGACCCGACGATAGCTCAAAAAGAAACAAGTCCACAGACCAATAAGGAGAAATAAAGCGAGTGGCACCGACGATTAATCAACTGATTCGCCAGGGAAGGAAGAAATTCAAACGTAAAACCAAAGCGCCGGCTCTTCATGGGGCCCCGTTTCGCAAAGGGGTATGTCTGATTGTCAGAACCCAGACGCCGAAGAAACCGAATTCGGCCCTCCGAAAGATTGCCCGCATCCGGTTGACGAACAGTGAGGAAGTAACGGCCTATATCCCGGGCATCGGACACAATCTTCAGGAACACTCGATCGTGATGGTCCGCGGAGGCCGCGTAAAGGATCTGCCGGGTGTCCGTTATCATATCGTTCGTGGAAAATTGGATACGACAGGCGTGAACGAACGGCGAAGGTCGCGCTCCAAATACGGGGCCAAAATGCCCAAGCAGGAATCGCAGGTAGCTAAAAAGTAGGAAGCGGTTCAGGAAGAGAGAGGAATTTTTAAAAAATGAGACGCAGACGCGCACCCAAGCGAGAAATTATTCCCGATCCCCGTTTTGGCGATTTGATGGTGGCCAAAATGATCAATGTTGTTATGGAACGTGGCAAGAAATCCTTGGCA
>JAMWDC010000273.1 GCA_023819025.1 Candidatus Omnitrophota bacterium
GTCGGTCTCAGAGTTCCTCGGATCATTTCCGCCGTAATCTTAAGGACCTGATCACCCAGCAGATGTCCGAATCGGTCGTTGACCGATTTGAAATTATCGAGATCAAGCATTGCAACGGCGAATTCTGCGCCGCGCTGAGACGCCCGATTCATCAGGGCATCGAGTTTCTGGTCCAGGTACTGGCGGTTCCATAAACCTGTCAACGGATCAGAATGCGAGGAATGATAGTACTCCTCTTTCTCAATTTCGATCGCAATATCGTTGGCCAGCGCCTGGAAGTAGGTCAAATCGTCTTTGGTGTAGAGCTTTCCGCTTTCCTGCGGGCCGATCAGAAGATAGCCGATCAATCGTTCGTGGGTTTCGATTTTTGCGCAGACATCAATATGATAGCGGTCGAGCTCCGTCAGTAAAATAGGGGAATCCTCGGTTATATGGTACGCAAAATTTTGATATGTCATGGGATGCTCGACTGTCTCAACTGTTTCTGTATCGAAATTAGTATGCTTGAACCAACGGACAATGGGGCTATCCTGATCCAAAGCCACAAGATATTTTGGGATGCACTTCCTGCCGCTCGAATGACGGATGACAAACAAATTCCGGGATGCATCGTGGATCGCAATCGATACATGCTCCGCTTTGAGGTGGGTAAAAAGCGATTGAACGATCCATTCCATGAATTGCTCGCTCCGTGAGAAGCGGAGAATTCCTTCGCTCGCGGACTCCAGACAACTCACATGTTGCGACTTACGGCTGTCCATTTCCACCCTCCCTGTGATTAACATAGCTTACAAAGCTTTCAATAACAACGCCAAAGCCGGAAATGGATTAATTTGCTACATTTTGATCAATTTAATTCCAGCACAATGTTGTGAATTTAAAGAAGTTCTTGGGCTGTGTTTTTGCTGCGAGTTAGGATGGTGAAAATCAGGAAACAATTTGATAAACTTACGTCGCCCTTTGCGAGGTGCGGCCGTGAATACGGAATCGATGAATGCAGTCACAAGTGACGAAATGCGTCTGCTGGATGAAAGGGCGATCCACGAGTATGGCATCCCGAGTCTGATTCTCATGGAGAATGCTGGCCGCGGGATTGCCGATCTCATGATGCCTCCAGCTTCGGGAGAACGGATCACCGTCCTATGCGGAAAGGGGAATAACGGAGGTGACGGTCTCGTGGCTGCGCGTTATTTGGCCAATCGCGGGTGCCGTGTCCAAATTTATTTGTTGGCGGACCCCGCGGCGCTCAAAAACGATCCCGCAGTCAATTATCAGATCGTCTCGAAAATGAAAATACCGATCGAAGCTATAACGGGAAGGACGACCCCCGCGGGTCTTGAAGATGGTCTCGCGAAATCCGATTGGGTCATTGACGCAATCTTCGGTGTCGGCTTAAATGCGACCTTACGGGAGCCCTATTGGGACGTTGTCGAATGCGTAAATCGTTCGGGAAAGCGCGTGGTTGCTGTGGACGTTCCTTCAGGGCTCAATTCGGATACGGGAGAGGTTATGGGTGTGGCCGTCAAAGCGGCATTGACCGGGACATTGGGGCTGCCGAAGCAAGGGTTATTCATTGGCGACGGGCCTGCATATTCCGGCAAAATCCGTGTGATTGATATCGGCATTCCCCGAGAAATTTTAGCTTCTTATCAAAAAAGAATTTGATTTCGCATTCCTTCAATCGACCTTTCTTTGATGCTCTTACCGTTCTATCATTTTCACTGATTCGGTGCCTGCTTTTATGTCGGCTCTTTGGGGACAACGCCCAGTCAAACAATAGACGTCCCTCATAGTTCGGTGTGTCTCCAAACATCCTAGTCGTTCGTGTTCGGTGAACAGAATACTTCAACCATGGTCCTTCACTGCAAGTTTAAGCCCCACGGCTTGCTGGGGAGGAAGGTGCGTTCACTTGAAAACATTACGGATATTAATCATCCAGATAAACATCAAGTCTTAGCGGCTACTTCTTTAAAAGAACAAATCTTGGACCAGACCGGCGGTGCCGGGAAGATGCTTCAATTTGGCGGCAGAAATCTTTTCGTGAATCAGACCGGCGAGGTTCTCTTTACGGAATACTTGGTGAAGACTAAAGTTAGTGCATCTGTATAATTTTGCGACGGACTCATGGGGTAATGTCAAATTTTTTGTGTAGAGCTTGACACACGGTACACTTTCTGATAGAAACCACGCATTATTGGACCCGAAGCTTAGTTTTTTGCAAGAACGTCGCGAAGAGGACCGGGGTTGGCATTGAGATGAAGTTGGGCGTCCGCCGAGAAAAGTTTCCAGAGTGGTTGCATCGGAGTTTGCCGGCTGCATCGGGCGAATCGGTTCGCCGTGTGATCATCGGGCAACGCTTGAATACGGTTTGCGAAGAAGCGCGTTGTCCGAACCGAAGCGAATGTTATTCGCGGCAGACTGCGACGTTTATGATCTTGGGGAAGGTGTGCACGAGGCACTGCAGTTTCTGCGGCGTTTTATCCGGGATCCCCGAAGATGTATCGGCCGATGAGCCGGATCGTATTGCTATAGCGGTTCAGTCGTTGCATCTGCGCTATGTGGTGATCACCTCCGTGACTCGGGATGATCTTGCGGATGAAGGGGCGGGACAATTTTCCCGCGTCATTTGGACGCTTAAAAAATTGATACCGGGAATTCAGGTCGAAGTGTTAACGCCAGATTTTCATGCACGCGAGGAACTTATCGCCATGATTGTGAAAGAGAAACCGATGGTTTATGGACATAATGTCGAAACCGTTCCTCGCCTTCAGCCGAAGGTGCGGCCGCAGGCATCCTTCACGCAGTCGCTGCGTGTGCTGGAGGTTGTAAAAAATGTGGCTTCGCACATGATAACAAAAAGCGGTATCATGTTGGGACTCGGCGAGACACTTGCGGAGGTTCGATCCTCAGCCCGCGAATTGCGCTCGGTAGGTTGTGATATTTTGACCGTGGGGCAATATCTCAAGCCGTGCCATGCCTCGGCGGAGGTTGTCCGGTACGTTCCACCTGGAGTTTTCAGGGATTTAGCGGAGGAATTAAAGGGATTCGGATTCCAAAAGGTCGAGGCAGGGCCTTTTGTTCGGAGTTCCTACCATGCGGAAAAAGTTTTTTGGCAGAGGAACTAAGTAATCGTTTATAAGTCTTTGTGGGTTTCGTCATCCTGAAAGCCCGGTGGGCTGAAGGATCTCCGCCTATCGGAGATTCTTCGCTCCGCTCAGCAT
>JAMWDC010000274.1 GCA_023819025.1 Candidatus Omnitrophota bacterium
GGTCGCTGTCCCACAACAAAAATCTCCAGAAACACAAGCAGTCATTGATATCGTCTACGCCCGAGTTTGAAAAATTACTGATAGAAATAGATTTTCAGAATCATGACGTAACAAACATAAATAATGTTTTAATAGGACTCAACACAGTCCTATTTTTTCTTTTGACAATATATTACATTTTCATAATATGATTTCATATTACATTTTCATAATATGAATGAACTTGAACAAAAAGCATCAGAAGTAGCAGAAATCCTCAAGCTCCTCGCACATCCAAAGCGACTTCTCATACTTTGCAAACTCTCCGAAGGGGAAGTGAGCGTGAGTGATCTAGAAAAATTCTGCAACATATCCCAATCACAACTCTCACAATTTCTCGCGAAAATGCGATAAGTTTTTAGACCGAATGAATGAGTGGATTAAATGGGTCAAGGACGGAAAGGCACCCAGAGTGACACATTACGCCCCTCGTCTCAAACGAACGATAGAAGAAAAACTCGAAGCAATATTTGGGAAGCAAGTTCGTGACGAAATGATGCCGAGGTTGGAACACTATTTAAAAGAGGATTTCAGGGCATTGAAAGGATCCCAGAAACCTTACGATCTATTTCTGAGACTTCGGATGTCCACCTACCGGGCCCTGATGTATGTTTCCGAACATTTGGCGGCTGGCGCGATCGAAGATACCGAACTATTTACTCCGGTAGATATCCCGGGTTATACCGTGTCCGGTCCGGCTCAGTTTGGAGCCCCAGCCGATTCAGGATTGGGCCAGAAAATAGACAAAGTCGTTCGACAGGCTTTGACTCATCGGTTAATTACAGAAGCCGAGCGCGCGGAACTCGAACAGTTTATCCGAAAAGAATGGGATCACGGCGGCAATATCAATTTCCCACGATTAAGAAATGCATGGAAGAAGAGGGCAGTCAGACCAATTTCTGAAACACCTTCGGCTGAAATGCCGGAATCAACAGCCGGCCGGCAAGCCGAAGCACCAACGGGTATTCCGCAACCTCTTTCTGAAGAAGGACTTATAAAGCCTTCTGTCAGGGCCGAGGGAGGGTCAGTTTCGGATTTTTCTGGAGCAAAAGATATTGACCTAGCAGAAAAATTTGGTCCAGAGTTTACTTCAGCGGTCGAAGTGGATTTGCAAGCCGCGCTTATCGCGGAAAATTTAGAGGAAACGAGTTTAAAGTTGGGCGAACTTCATAACCGTATCCAGGAGGGGATCAACGCATTTGCTGCGACGCATTCAGATGAACTTCGGACTGCTCTGACTGCGTTATCAGCCCGAATCGGGGAGGTTCAAAATCTTATTCATGGAGTCCTTGAATTTGAAAAATTGGCTCCGTCGCTTGAGGCTCATCAAATTGAAGAACTTGGGCAGGCCTTGCGTCAATGCCGAGAGCTTTTACAAAAATTAGCCGGAGATCGGTATCAGGAACTCAAGGCCCGGCTGGAATTGACACGAGACGAATTGGTCAGACGTGTCACGGATGAAATACTTTTGGAGGCAGAGATCCTTTTAGAGCCAAACACTGTGTTTAATGACCAAGAAACCGTTTCGACTGCGGCCCGTCTTTTGGCAATGGCAGAGATGTTGCAGGAAGGGCATCAGGCAATTGCGGGGAGGCTTCGGAGGTTTAACGAACGTTTGCGAGATAGGATCATACAAATGTCCAATCAACCTGCTATGGTGGCGCAAGCGGTTCTTGATGCCCCCCGGTTTCAGACTTTATTCAAAGATTACGCGGATCGATTCCGAGTTAGCCGGGAATTTCTGCAACTGGCTGCCCAGAGCGGGCAGGAACCAGGTCTTTTGGAAAAAGCGCTCACGAGGTTGCCTAAGGCAAGACATTTTTCAGAGAGTCAATTGGGAAGTGCCCAAGCCGGGCAAGGTACAGAGACAGGGAAAGTTGCTAAAAAGCCGAGGATGTTACTTCAACATGAGGCGGACTTGCACCGATCAGTTATCCGTGTTGCTATGCTGCTTGAGGCAGCCCGTTCCGAAACGCGGCCTTTAGAGGAACGTTTGGTGCGGATAATCCAGGAAGATTATGATGCGTATTATGAGGAATTCAAGGCGATTACCCGCCGCGCTCAGTCAACCTTTGAGACCCGGAATTGGCATCAAGCCATTGAGGATGCCCAAAAGCGAGCTCGATTATTCCATAACGCTTTGGATCAAAGCGAAACCGCGGTAAGGAAAATCCTCCAGGATCGCGTGAATGACCGTTTACTTTGGGAGCGAATGAGGGATGAATTTAAGCGTGGGGTCGTTAACCGCTATGACGCGGATCTCGGGATGGCCTACTTCTATGGTTTGATGCGCCGGATGTTTTTGAAAGAGGGAGTACCGATTGAATATTCCGGCGAAGAAATTTTGGGACAGAGTCCGGCTGAAGCCGAACCCCCTTATCGAACTTATACCGCTCGGCAGGTGACACCGGATCTTCTGAAGGCGATCGTGCAGGATTTTCATTTGAATGCACCGTTTGAAGATCTCGATCGTGATGCCAAGCTGGCGGGCGCGCTTATTGATTCCGATTTCCGGAGTTTGTTCGGACAAGAGGCCCTGCTGGACCGAATCGAGGTGTTAAAGCCGTTATTTTTCAGAAATAAAGGTGCTTATATTGTCGCGAGGATTTATTCCCAGGGTAAGGTCCTGCCTCTTGTTTTGGTTCTCCTTAACCCCGAAAGAGGTGTCGGCATCGATGCGGTACTTACTCAGGAGTCGGATATCAGTAATATCTTTTCATCAGCACGCGCGAATTTCCATGTGGAGGCTGGAAATTACCGGGAGATCGTGGATTTCCTTCAAATGGTCGCCGCGACCCGAACCCGGTTCTATCTTTATTCTGCCATCGGTTTCGTCCATCCGGCCAAACTGGAGTTTGTGAGGAATTTACGGCAGCATATGCAGGATACGGGTGAAACGTTTGAAAGGGCCGTCGGGATCCCGGGCAGTGTCACGGAAGTTTTTACGCTCCCGACCTATCCTTATGTCTTTAAGGTGATCCGGGACTGGTCAAAGAAGCGGGATTATCCGGGCCGCGATCGAGTTATCGAGAAATACCGGATGGTCCACGAGATGGACCGCTTCGGATGCATGCTCGATCCCATGGCCTTTTATAATCTGGAATTTCCGAAGGCCGCCTTTT
>JAMWDC010000275.1 GCA_023819025.1 Candidatus Omnitrophota bacterium
AACTGGAAGCGCGCGGTACGATAACTTCAGAGCTTATCTCCGATCTGAGATCTTTGGATGAACAATGCCAGATGTCACTTTTTGCATCCAAGGCGTCTGATGTTAAAAAATTGGAGGAAGATTGGCGCCGGGCGCGAAAAGTGATTGATCAGTTGGAGAAATTATTATGAGGAAATATTTATCTGCAGAAGATCCGACCCCTTGGCGGGGGAGGTTTGTCATAAACCGTTGGGCGAATCTGCCGACGATGTTTGATGGAAATTCGGAGGACGGATTCCGATCGGCCTGCCGGATGGCAGACCGTCCAGTCAGGGGCCGTTGGCATGCCTGCCTCGTTGGCAGGGCGGGGTGTGTGGTTGCATTTTCTGTCCTGTGGGTGCTGGTGGCGACCTGTTCGATGGCATTTGCGGATAGTTTCCAAAAGCGTTTCTTCGAAGCCAACAAACATTATACCCGCGGCGAATATGCAAAGGCAGCAAGTCAATATGAAGCCTTGATTCGAAGCGGCATCCGTGGCGGGCATATTTACTACAACCTCGGAAATGCCTATTTCAAACTGGGGCAAAAGGGTAAAGCTATTGTGAATTATTTGAGGGCCCAGAAGGAGATGCCTCAAGACGGGGATGTGTTTACAAATCTTAACTTCGTGACTTCATTACTTGAAGAAGCTCAGGTGGCAGAGACGGGGCCGTGGTATGAAAGGGTATTTTTAGTCGCAAGACGGTCCTTTTCAGCGGGCACATGGTTTATTTTATCCCTGGTATTTTTCTTTCTCATTTGTACCCTCAGTGGATATTGTATTTTTAAACCTAATCTTAAAAATGCCGGATTCGTGGTCGGGGCCGTCCTCAGCATTTTGTGGATAGGATGTTTAGGTTTTCATCTTTCAAGTGTCGTCGAGGCACGAGACAGCAAACTTTCGGTGATTATTGAGCCGAAGGCGGATGTCAGGTATAGTCCATCCTATTCAGGAGCGGTTGCCTTTGAGTTATCAGAAGGGATGAAGGTCATGGCCCTTAAAAAAGAGGGCGATTGGGTTCAAATCCGCCTTGCAAAAGATAAAAGCGGGTGGGTGCCTGCAACTTCTATCGAAAAGGTTTGAAATCCAGCAGAAAGCCAAACCGGGTTGGTACCGCATGACCCTTGAATTGGTAAGCCGGGCAATTTCAAGGGTCGATGCAGACAGTACCGCCTTTCCTTAAAATCGAATGCAGTGCGGTACGAAACTTCCTACAGAAGGAGAGGGAAGGGGCCTCGTGCCGAAGGTGCAACCGATGAAGCGAATCAAGCGAAGGCAGATCCATGGGATTGTACTATCGGCGGGCATTGCGATCGGCACGGTTTTTCATTACCGGGACATTTTAACCCGAGAAGTCGAAAGACGGCAATTGAGCAGTTCGGAGATTCATACAGAGTATTTGCGAATCCAAAATGCAGTCGATCACGTGCTGGAGGATCTGGACGAGATCAGTCGAGACACATCAAAAAAAATCGGCCGCGATCATGGTGCAATTTTTGATGTCCAAAAGGAAATATTGAATGACCCGATGCTCAAGGCTGACATTGAAAAGGAATTACGGGAACAGCGGTTAAATGCAGAGCATATCATTCGAAGGGTTTTTCGGCTTTGGGAAAACCGTTTCTCAACCCTTGACAACCAAGAGATGAAAGAACGCGGACACGATATTGCGGACCTTGGCCGTCATTTATTGCGGACGCTCACGGGCAGTGAAGGAAATGTGCTGCGTCAGGTTCCTGAAAACTCGGTGATCGTTGCCGAAAGACTTCTCCCATCCGATACGATTCGCATGGAGGATAAAAATGTTGTAGGGTTTGTCACCTTTCAGGGCGGAAGGAATTCCCATGCCGCGATTTTGGCGCGGGCGTTAAATATACCGATGATTTCGCCTGTCGATACAAGTATTTACGAGATCCCCAGCAGGGCAAAAATTATTCTTGATGGGCAATCAGGGGAAATTATTGTTCATCCGACATCCCGGCTGCTCAGAAAATTCGAATCCCTAATGATCCAACGCAGGCGGGCAAAGAATAAGTGGATCAACGCAACCAAGGGTGTTTGCCTGAGAAGCGGTCCCCGTGGCATTGTTGTGAATGCAAATGTCTCGACTCCGGGTGACATTCGAAAGGCAAAAGACCACGGCTGTGATGGAATCGGTCTTTACCGGGTTGAGCAGTTTTATATGTCATCCAAAGATATGCCGCCTGAAGATCGGGTTTATCACGGATTGAAAGACGCACTTTGGCCGGTCAAAGAAATGCCGGTAACGATACGCTTGCTCGATCTCGGGGGGGATAAAGTCCTTCCGCATCTCGATTTCCCCGAACAAATGGAATCCGTACTTGGCCTTCGCGGTGTCCGTCTTCTCCTTAAGTATGAAAATATTTTGCGGCCCCAGATTCGTGTACTGCTTCGTTTAGCAAATGAATTCAAAATTCAAATCTTGGTGCCTATGGTATCAGTGCCTGATGATGTTATAGCCATTCGAAAGATTATCGAAGAAGAGAAACGAAGGTTAAAGAGCCAAAACATAAATGATCTCAAAACAGTTCCGGTC
The DNA here is from genome assembly GCA_023819025.1 of Candidatus Omnitrophota bacterium. Classification (GTDB taxonomy): domain Bacteria; phylum Omnitrophota; class Omnitrophia; order Omnitrophales; family Aquincolibacteriaceae; genus JAMWDC01. The sequence continues at coordinate 2,577 of JAMWDC010000275.1, forward strand.
GGCGCAATGGTAGAGACGCCAGCCGCCGTTGTTTCAATCAAAGAAATTGTGGAGTGTTCTGATTTCATCAGCATTGGAACTAATGATTTGATCCAATATACCATGGCGGCAGATCGTGAGAAGGTAAGTGTTTCAAAATATTATGAGATGGGCCATCAACTGATCATTCCGTGGCTTGACGAAATCCGGAAGGTTGCTGAAAGCAATGGCCTGGATTGTTCCATCTGTGGTGAGATGGCGGGAGATCCCTCGTATACGATGCAGCTCTTGGAACTCGGGTTCCGGCATTTTAGCGTTGCCCCCCAACTTATACCCAGAATCAAGTATGACATCATGAATGCGTTGCAAAGGGAAAGAAGGATGACTCAATCGGTGATTCGTTAAGCTGTGACATAGGGGGCACACCTTTTGTGTAAAAAATATACAAGACCATAATCGCGTGTGATGGTGTTAATTTAATTTGCGATCCTATAGAAGCGGTTTTATAAGTCATTGCAAAGAGGCTGGCAGGCCGACGAAGCAATCCCTTTGCCACTGAGATTGTTTGCCCTGACGTGCTCGCAATGACTGACGGGGGCTT
>JAMWDC010000276.1 GCA_023819025.1 Candidatus Omnitrophota bacterium
CTTCCGGAGATTACGGGGCGGATCTGCCCGGCGCCATGCGAATATTCGTGTGTGCTCGGGATTAATGACGACGCGGTGACCATCCGGGAAAACGAACTCGCCATCGTCGAAAATGGTTTCAAGAAAGGGTGGGTGGGTTCGAACCCTCCCCGAACGAGGACCGGCAAGAAAGTGGCCGTGGTAGGCTCAGGACCTGCGGGGTTGTCCTGCGCGGCTCAACTGAATCAGGCAGGTCACGAGGTGGTTGTTTTTGAGCGGGATGATCGTCCGGGAGGCATCCTGCGGTACGGGATCCCCGATTTTAAGCTCGAAAAGCATGTAATCGACCGGCGCATCGATCTTTGGCAGAAGGAAGGCATTGTTTTTAAAACAGGTGTTGCGGTCGGCGAAGATTATCCGGCCAGCAGGCTACTGGAAGAATACGATGCCGTGTGTCTGGCGGGCGGTTCCCGCGAACCCAGAGATCTCAAAATTCCGGGCAGGGAATTGAAGGGGATTTATTTTGCCATGGACTATCTGGTTCAGTCGAATCGAAGGGTTGCCGGCGAAAGAATTCCAGCGGATGATCTTTTGGACGCGAAAGAAAAACGCGTAGTCATTATCGGAGGCGGTGATACAGGCGCCGATTGTGTGGGTACGGCGAACCGGCAGGGCGCGCGCAGTCTTCTACAAATTGAAATCCTGCCAAAGCCGCCCGAACGCCGGACCCCGGAATATCCATGGCCCCAATACCCGATGCTATTAAAGAGATCGTCCAGCCATGAAGAGGGCGGGGAACGTGACTGGGCTGTGCATACCCGACGGTTTATCGGCAAGAACGGTTGGGTTCGAAAACTCAGCTGCATCCGTGTTGAGTTTGAAAAGCGTTCGGATCATAGACCCCTTGCGATGAAGGAAATACCCGGAACCGAGTTCGAGATAGAGGCAGACATGGTAATCCTTGCGCTCGGGTTTCTTCATCCCGAACATGCCGGGTTGCTTGCCCAGCTTGAGGTTCACTTGGACGAACGCGGAAACGTGAAAACCGATGAAAATTACATGACATCGATAAATAAAATATTTTCTGCCGGCGACATGAGGCGCGGTCAATCGCTTATTGTTTGGGCCATTGCTGAAGGACGGCGTTGTGCTTTCTGTATGGATAAATATCTGATGGGCCGAAGCTATTTGCCCGTCTTTTAAAATCTGGGGAAGACACCTGTTTTTTCTTAAGCCATAGCGCTAGAGATTAGGTGCCGGCCTCGAATATAAGGATCGCGATGATGATTAGCACGGGAATCAAGGGTTTGGATGAGGTATTTACGGGATTGCGTGCAGGCGATAACGTGGTTTGGCAGATCGACGACATCAAGGATTACATCGATCTGGTCAAACCGTTTGTCCGGGCGTCATTGAAAAACAACAAAAAAGTTATCTATATGAGGTTTGCCTCGCACCGGGAATTGCTCAAGCCGTCGAATGAGATCAAGCGATACGAATTGAATGCCTATAAAGGTTTCGAATCGTTTACCACTCGGGTCAATAGTATCATCGAGCAGGAGGGGGGCGGTGCCTATTACGTCTTTGATTGTCTTTCGGAGCTCCTTTCGGCATGGGCGACGGATTTGATGATCGGGAATTTTTTCATGGTCACCTGTCCTTATCTATATGAGCTCAATACCGTGACCTATTTTTCCATCTTGCGCAACCGTCACTCTTTCAAGTCGATCGCGCGGATCCGGGAAACGACTCAGATCCTAGTGGACGTGTACCACTGCGGGGGTAAATTCTATGTCCACCCCCTAAAGGTGTGGAACCGTTATTCACCGACCATGTTTCTGCCCCATCAAATGGAGGAAGAACAGCTCGTGCCTATCGCGGACAGCGTGGATGCTGCAAAATTGTTCACGTACATCCGTGCCAAAGGAGCCGAAAGGGCAAAAAGGAACCTCGATTACTGGGACCGGTTGTTTCTTGAGGCCGAGGAGCTGCTAAAACACCGGACGACAAAAACGAAGATGGCTGCGACGGTTAAAGACCTTTGCCATCTGATGATCACACGCAATAAAAAGATGCTTCCCCTCGCCATCTGCCATTTGACATTGGGGGAACTTATCGAAATTAAATCCCGGTTGATCGGGACGGGATTTGTTGGCGGGAAAACCGTTGGCATGCTGATTGCTCGAAAAATCCTGGCGGCGAATAAATCGTTGAATGCCGAAAGCCTGCTTGAAGGACACGATTCCTTTTACGTCGGTTCCGATATCTTCTATTCGTACCTTGTCCAGAATCACCTGTGGAAGTTGTATATGCAACAGAGGACCGAAGAAGGGTATTTCAAGATCGCAAAGATCCTGAAGGAGAAAATGCTCTACGGCACATTTCCCGAAGAAATCATGGAGCAGTTCCAGCAGATCATCGAATACTTCGGTTCATCCCCGATTATCGTCCGCTCCAGCTCGCTCTTGGAGGACAGTTTCGGGAATGCATTTGCCGGAAAGTATGAAAGTATTTTTTTGGCGAATCAAGGAACCCCCGAACAGCGCTATCTGAAGTTCGCCGAAGCAGTGAGGAGGATTTATTCGAGCACCATGAATGAGGATGCCCTGGCTTACCGGAGACAGAGGGGGTTGGACAAACTGGATGAGCAGATGGCGCTCCTGGTTCAGCGTGTCTCCGGGGCCTATCACGGGGGAAATTTTTTCCCGGATCTTGCGGGTGTCGGTGTTTCTTACAATACCTACGTGTGGAATGAAAATATGAACCCCCGCGCCGGTCTGTTACGGATTGTCTTTGGACTTGGCACGCGGGCCGTGAATCGCATCGAAGGGGATTACCCGAGAATAGTTGCCTTGGACAATCCGTTGCGCAAGCCGTATGCGGATATGCAGGATGTCCGAAAATTTTCCCAGCATGAGGTGGATCTGATCAATACAGAGAAAAATATTCTGGAAAACCTGGCGTTCTCAAAGATCGTGGAGGAGCAGGAATACAAGCCCTTGGAGCGTGTGGCGGTCCGGGATTATGATGCGGCGCGGATGATGGGCGAGAGGGGTGGTACGGACAAAGAATACTGGATCCTTACGTTGGATCCGGTATTTTCGGATCATTCGCTCGTGGACTCCTTCCGCCAAATTTTGAAGACGCTCGAATCTCAGTATC
>JAMWDC010000277.1 GCA_023819025.1 Candidatus Omnitrophota bacterium
CTGTTGGGACACGCACCGTCTCGTCATCGGGCGTCGGCAAAATCAATTTTCTATGAGGGTCTACGATTGAGGATGAGATCTAAGCAACGAACTATCCGATCGATCCAGACCTTCCAGAAATTCATCAAGGATGACAGCTTATTATATGAATAGGCGGCCACGAGTCAAGACGCATCTCAGTATTCTGTGGAATACAACTCTAACGGTAAGCCTTTCGATAGCTGTAGAGTTGCCTGTTCGGTTTTCAAAACATACATTCTTAACGCTGACGTCATGGCAACTGTCGCAAAGCCCTAACGTCGATACTTCCGCTTATAAGAAATTCATTGCTTCTTCTTAACGAGCAACCTCATCCTAGGAATCGTAGATAGTGCGCTGCTGTAATGAAAGTCAAGCTCCGGATATTTCGCCTTTGCATCCCGAATTGCAGCTGGGATATTGTCCCGAATATGACGGCCGCCAAAATACATCATGGGAAGAACAAAAACCTGGCCAGCGCCTTTTCGAACACACCCTGCAATGGCGCCGGAAATATCGAGCTTTGTAAATTGTAAAAAGACCCCTTGAATAATACGTTCCGGAAATTGCCTCTGAACCTTCTTGAGAAACTCAAAAAAATCCAGGTTTTTTCTTCGATCTCGATCGCCACGGGCAATGATCAAATAGGCAGAACGCATCGGCTGGTAGAACCTCGCAAAAACACTTTAAAAATCCGGGAAATCTGTTTTGAACAAATTTGGCTTTAAAAAAAGCGGCAGGGGCGATTCGCGCCCCCTACAAATAGTATCGAGTATAAATATCAAATTTCTCTATTACTGAACCCCGGCAGTCGAAGTGCTCGCTTCCTGACAGACTCGGGGGATCGTACGTTCCATGGGAATCACAAAGGTTCCTACCTCTGTCACGCCCACAAGAATCCGGCGCAGCATGAAAACGGTCCCTTTCCCAAGCCCGCTTAAAAATCCCCACTGGGGATGATCGGCTAACTCGTCACCTATGGTGCAGGGGATCTCCATCGGACTGGTAATCACATTTTCAAGCCCACGGCCGAATTTTGTGCTGATCTCAACCGCATAATCCCCCGCTGTTCCTTCACCCGCACTGGCGGACGGTAAAAACGGAATGAAGTTTAGAAGAGACAATATCATGATAAAAAATGCTTTATGCATGGTCATCCTCCCGATCCTTTGGATTGATTAGTCTTACTCGTAACCGATTCCTTAGGGATCTCAACCCGCAACGGTTGAGGGACTTGAACAGGCGGCCGAACCAAAGGAGGTTTCGCAATATTAGCGGGTGGAGGATATGTGTCAACAACCGAAACAACTGGTTTAGACTTTGTCACGCCCCCTTTTCCACCGGTCGAATATTGGCCCGCCAAAACGTCCACCTGATCCCCGGTTTCCGGATCCAACAAATTTGCCAGCCCTTTGGAGACTTCGACACGGGTAAAGATCGCACCCAGGTATTCGTAAACCCATAAGTCCAGCGATGACTCGAAAACACTCACCAGGGATGTCGGCGTCAGGATCTGAATCCGAGATCTTTTTGACAGCTTATCTATCTTTATCCGGAGTTTGCCAAGTAACAATTCGAAAGTTGCTTCCAGGTCTTTTCTGCGGAGAGTATAGTTGACAACGCCGAACTCTGTTTTCTCTCCCAACGTAACCTTGCCTTGGCTGATAAGGACCGATGCCGTTCCGCTGTCTCCTGTTTTGACTTTATCACCCGCCTCGAGCTTGAATCCCTTTTGGACCGCCACCCAATCCGAAGTATCTTTCTTCAGTATCTCAACCGGCCCTTGCGCCTCTTCGACAATCAAAGAATCTGCATAAGCTACGGTATAGGCCATCTCGATGAAAAAGACAAGCAGAAAAAATTTTTTCATGAAGTACCCTGATCTGTTAGCTTCGACGAATCGATTTTATCTATGCGTCCATTTTAGAAGGTGCCATTCCGTTCCGAACAAAATGGTAAGATACCATAATAAGGGCCTGTTGTAAATGTTTTGAATAAAAAGGGTTAAGCCGAGGCAGCGGCTTTCAGGCGGGCGATTCTTTCCTCGCCGAGTTGATTCACGAGGTGGATGAAATGATTCAAGATTTCCGGCGTCATGACGGGCAAAGGTAAATCTTTGCTTGTAAGGAGCTGCTCGCGCAGATACTCCGCACTGAGCACCCATTTCACAAGCCGAATTAATTCTGGGGTTTTCAGCTTGGCGGCGCGGACACTCTGGGGCTCCGCCAAAATCCCGCTCACGTCACTGGCCTTCAACTGTTCCCCGCTTGTCGATACGAACGGCACTCCGAGCGACGCGATCACAACGGAGTTCGAAAATTTTTCACCGATCTTAACAAGATCCAAAGGCTTCGAGGATTTATACCCGATGACGAGAATCTGGCTGAAGAGGCGAACGAGTCCCAACGCAATCTTTTCGTCCGCCGTATTGATACCATATGCAATCCCCGCAGCGACATCGGTTGAAAGCGCTCGTCCGAGTTCCTCAAGCGGCTCGTCCCGGACCAAGGATGCACCCAGAACAACGGCTCCGTTTTGTAGACGTTCAACATCCGTAGGATTCCATGAAACGGGAGTTGCTAATTCATCTTGCTTCTTGATCCATTGATCATAAAGACGATGCATGTCTGAAGTTGACGATTGTCGAAGAAATTCCAAACCGGCCGGCGTCAGCGTTTCCATGGACGCAAGCATTTCCGGACGGGTCATACGCTCAACCATTTCTGTAATATCCCCTGTCGCAGCGATTCGGATACGGCTGATTAGTTCCCCGTTTGCATGAATAAAGCGCAATTCGGCAGGGACAGTTTCCAAAAAGTTTTTGGAGAAAAACCAATTAATCACATCCTCAACTTCAGAAATTTTTCCCGCCGCTCTTAATTCACTGATTCTTGTAATCATATTTTTCAAAAACCGATCCAGCATTGTCTTCAGATCCACATCATAACTTTTAGCCTTTGCCTGAGCCTCAAGTATCAGTTTTTCGATAATGGCGTCATGATTTAATTTTGCATAAAGCGCCATGCCCAGGATTTTATCCGGCGTCATCCCCGTCAGCCCAACCAACGGATTCCTTAGCCCGATGTACACCGCGGGGGTGTACATCGGGC
>JAMWDC010000278.1 GCA_023819025.1 Candidatus Omnitrophota bacterium
CATAGAGCACGTAATAAGCACGTGATACGGCGACGCAACAGATATCATTAGATCCGGTGATCGCACAGATCTCGGACGCAGCCGAACAATTGGTAAGCGTGCCCGATAGTTGTTCCGGATTTTCTGTTGCAATGCGCGCACCTTCCCGGACCGCTGAAGTGATTCGATGGGCCGTCATGACTAAATTCGCCAGATCCAAGACGACACCAGCAATGAGAAAGAGAATGGGCAACATCAAGGCCGTTTCGACAATGGCCTGTCCCTTACGCTGAGTGGATTGCAACATTTCCTTCTCCTTATTCATTAAGACACTCCGCACTGGAACTTATTAGACCGGTCCTCACACTTCATAATCCTCTCTATCAAAAGATAGCACAAAATGCCGTTATTAATAAAGCCGCAAGCCGTTTTGCTATTTTATATTACTTTCTATAAATTTGTAGTAAGCCCTAGCGCCGCTCGAACTTTAGAGACCGGCGAAAGTTGTGCTATAAATGAGTTGTTCCAGTTCCTTCCCCTGTTTTCTGAAGGGGGGCAGGACAGTTGGGTATCAAAAACCCCACTTTCTCCCTCCACTTTCATAAATCAAGGGGAGGGTAACCGGAGCAACGCACTATAATTTTTTGTCGATTCCTATGATGATCAAGACGAAAACGCAACAAAATAAGGTGGAATGGGGCCTCTTAGCGGTTGGTTTTCTTTTTTTGTTTTTATTCTTAAATATAAAGCCTCCCCAGCACGATGAGGGAGTGAATGGCTGGTTTATTGAGGAGATTATTTCTAACGGTTTTTACGAGTATGATCCCGCTAACTATCACGGCCCACTTCATCACTATCTCATGACCCTGTTTTATATTTTGTTCGGGCGTAACCTCTGGGCCCTCCGTTTGCCGGCTGTCATTTTTTCCTTTGCCGCACTTTACCTCATGATCCGTTTCAAATCGTATCTTGGAAAATTTACGGCATATGCGGGGACACTGTTTGTTGCCGTCTCTCCGGGTATGATTTTTTATTCGCGATACGCCATTCACGAATCGGCACTTTATTTTTTCTCCGTATTGGCCCTATTGGGTTTTTTTCGCTTCATGACAGAACGGGATAAGATCTCTCTCTGGTTTTTGGGCATGGGGATCACGGGGATGATTGTGACCAAGGAAACTTTTGTGTTGACTTTGGTTTGTTTTGCCTTGTCTCTGGTCACACTGTCACTTTATGAAAAATTTTCACCCTCCCTCGAAACATGTTCCCCCCCGAAGGCCTCATTCACGCGGCACGATGTGATCCGCGTTGTTTTTTACAGTGTGTTTATTTATGTCCTCTTGTATTCAGGATTTTTTTTGAACTGGGAAGGCGTCGCCGGAGTCTTCCGATGCTTCGGTGAATGGTTTACAAATAGCTTTGATCATGTCGCCGGGCAGAAAGGCCACTTCAAACCCTTTGTTTATTGGATCCAGCTTTTCCTGCGCTATGAATGGCCTGCATTTGCTGGGATCTTGGCGTGTTTTTTCTTCCTGGGGCCGACCCCTCGATGGGCCCGTCTCATCGCTATCTATGCGTCGGGTCTTTTATTGATTTACAGTCTTATCCCTTATAAAACACCGTGGTGTATTTTGCAGCTTATCTGGCCTTTTTTATTCGTCACAGCGGCTGCGCTGCAGGAGCTGGCCAAATCCGGTAAAAACATGAAACGGCTGGCCGTTGCGATGACCATCCTGGTGGCGCTTTTAAGCGGCCAAAAGTCGGTTTCACTGAATTTTTTCCATTACACGGATGACCAAGAACCTTATGTGCATGTCCAGACCTACCCAGAGATCATGAAGATTACGGATAAAATCCTAAAACTTGCCAAACGTGATCCGACCAAAAAACACATGACAGTCTATGTCGTGATGAAAGCTTACTGGCCAATCTCTTGGCTTTTGGCGGATTTTACGAAAGGGCTCTACTACACCGAAAATCTGCCTGCGAAACCCGATGCCGGTATCATTTTCTGCGATGTCAATCGTCAGGCGCCTTTAGAAATGAGATTGAAAAACACCTATTATCTCGAGAAGTTTCGGCTGAATTCAGCCCAGGCCGAGACGGTGACTTATTTTGATCAGAAAATTTTTAAGGATTTCTTTGATGAAAAAGCCCTGGTCTTCAAACCCATGATCCCTGAACCGCCCAAGCCTGGCGAAGGTTTTCTCGTGCGGTATTTTACGAATGCAAAGTGGGCAGGAGATCCAGTCAAAGAGGAGATCGCTGGACTGGTTGATTTCGCTTGGGAGAATGGGGAACGGCCCCTGCCGGCGCCTTTCGGCATCCTGATGGAGGGGGATCTTTATATTCCGAAACCGGGCGAGGTCACTTTTTATTTATCGAGTGACGACGGAAGTGATTTTCAGATCGACGGAAACATTCTCCTCGATAATATGGGGGATCATGCGGACCGAATCAAATCCGGGACTCGAAAGTTTCAGGCAGGATGGCATCCTTTTCGGATCCGTCACTATGACATTGGGGGGGCTGCAACAGTACGTCTTTGGTGGAAACTTCCTTCGGCAAAGCAGCAAAAAATTCCTGCCAAATTTTTCCGCCCCCCGAACCGTAAAACTTAGGACCGTGGGATCATGAATCTGGTAGCGGCGTTATTAATGCTGATGGCCGTTTCGACCGGTGCGAGTTTGGTTCTGGCGATGATTTTTGGAACCTTGACCCTGTGGATTGCGTGGGTTTCATTGTGGGCCGGTATCGGTATCGCCGCGGTCGTTTTCATCCGCTGCCGCCATCTTAAGTCCGACGAGCCTGGTCCGACAAAATTCGACTGGGTGATGGGGTTTCTTTTTATCTTGTTCTGCCTCCGGCAATTTTTATGGGTCTACTTTAGGCGGGGTGCTGAGATGTGGACCTTGAACTGGCGACACGGATTCAGCGATCTTGCAATGCATTTGACCTATATTGCCAACATCGCGAACGGCATGCGGTTTTGGCCGGATAATCCGCTGTTTGTGGGAGAAAAACTCACCTACCATTTCGGCATTGATTTGTTCTCGGCAATTTTCTCAAAGATAGGGGTTCCCCTGCATCATTCACTGCCCCTGATCGGTGTCACAGCGGGGATCCTCACCCTCTTTGCGCTTT